>JALRFG010000032.1 GCA_023253795.1 Methylocystis sp. | reverse complement strand
CGCTGCTTGCCGGCGCAGGCGGGGCCGGCGGATTTCCGGGCGGCGGGGGCGGCGGCGGCGGCGCGCAGCGCAATGGCGGCAGCGGCGGCGCAGGTGGCGGCGGCGGGGCCGGACTGGCGATCATTCTCGAACTGTTTTGATTTGGCGCATCATATGGTGATTGCGCCGTCATCCGAAGCCCGTCAGAATAGTCGCGCCCATGTCTATTCACGACATGTTCAGGCTTGGACCTTTTGATTGTTGCGACATGAACGCTAACCGCACATCAGCGCACAGATTGCGCCTGACGCTCGCCGCCTTTGCGACGTTCGGCGCATTTTACGCTGTCGCGGAAGAAAGCGTCGCGCCGACGCAATGCTTATCCACCGCCCAGACTCGCGACAAAATTGCTGCAGAAAAATTGACGGATCCCTTTATCGCCATGCGCGCCGCACAAGAGCGGGTGAAGGGAGAGGCGCTGAATGCGCGGCTGTGCCAGAAAGGCGAGGCGTTTATATATGAAATCAGCCTCGTGCGTCAGGATGGCCATGTCGTCAAAATGTTATACGACGCTGCAACCGGCCAGCCTTTTTCACCCCGCAAAAGCGACTGACGTCCGCCCCCTGCACATTCGGAGAGCCATCGTTGCGCTTGCTCGTAATCGAAGATGACAAGGACATCAATCGCCAGATTGTTGCGGCGCTAGAACATGCCGGTTACGCCGTCGATCACGCGCTCGACGGCGAGGAGGGCTATTTTCTCGGCGACACCGAACCCTATGACGCCGTCGTTCTCGATATTGGCCTACCTAAAAAGGACGGTATCACAATTCTGGAAGCATGGCGCGCCAACGGACGCATGATGCCGGTTTTGATTTTAACGGCGCGCGACCGCTGGAGCGAGAAGGTTCAGGGATTCGACGCCGGCGCCGATGATTATCTCGCCAAGCCTTTTCATATGGAAGAATTGCTGGCGCGCATCCGTGCGCTGCTTCGCCGAGCGACGGGCCACGCCACCAATGAGCTTGTCTGTGGCTCTGTGCGACTGGACACCAAATCGGGACGCGTGATCGTTGATGGCGCGCCGATCAAACTCACTTCGCACGAATATCGTCTGCTTGCCTATCTCATGCACCATTCCGGCCGCATCGTTTCCCGCACGGAAATCATCGAACATCTATACGATCAGGACTTTGACCGCGACTCAAACACGATTGAAGTCTTTGTCGGGCGCTTGCGCCGAAAGCTTGGCGTCGATCTGATTCAGACTGTCCGCGGGCTGGGCTATATGGCCGCGCCGCCCGTTGAGACGACAGACGGAAAACGCTAGGCGATGCGCCTGCCGCGACTTCCTGAAAACTCAATCGCCACGCGGCTGTTTCTGACAGCGGCCGCATCGAGTTTTATTGTCCTTCTGATCGCCAGCCTGTTTTTCACCGCTTATTACAGACGCGAAACGGAAGTGGTTTTCGAGCGGCGCCTTGAAGTTTATCTGCGCGCCCTTGTCGCCGATGTCGCGCAATCTGGTGAAGAAGGCCATACCGACCCCGGACAACTCGGCGATCCGCAATTCGAATTGCCCGGTTCCGGCTGGTATTGGCAGATCACGCGCATGGACGGCGCCACTCAGGACATCAAGGCGTCGCGCTCGCTCTTCGCCAATCGACTGCCCAAATTGGCGGACCGCGGCGTTGCGGCAGAGCTTGGCGGCTTTCGACGCGGGTTCGTCGAAGGTCCTGACGGACGTCGCCTGCGCATCGTCGAACGCGTGATCGATGTCGGCGATATGGGCGTCTATCTCGTTCAGGTCGCCGCCAGCGACGAGGAAATGGAAGAGCAAATTGAACGCTTCCATTTCGCGTTGATGGTCGCCTTCACAATGCTGGCGATTGCGCTCGCCATCGTCGCAGCGTTTCAGGTGCGCTTCGGATTACGGCCCCTGCGGCGCTTGCAACAAGAGCTGTCGGCTATCCGGCGCGGCGAAGATGAACGGATCAGCGGCGCTTATCCCAGCGAAATCGCCCCACTCGCCAATGAGCTCAATCTTCTGATTGGCGCCAATCGCGATATTCTTGAGCGCGCCCGCACGCAAGTCGGCAATCTCGCCCATGCGCTCAAGACGCCGCTGAGCGTGATCGTTAATGAAGCCTACTCCACCCCCTCGCCGCTCGCGGACAAGGTCAGCGAACAAGCGACAATTATGCGTGAGCAGATTGGTTTCTATCTTGATCGCGCCCGCGCAGCGGCGCGCGGCGGCGCCATTGGCGCATCGACTCAGGTGGCGCCCTGCCTGGATGGGTTGCTGCGCGCTTTCCGCAAGATTTACGCGGAGAGAAACATCGCCTTTATTGGTGAAGCGTCGGCAGATATGCGCTTTCTCGGCGAACGACAGGATTTTGAGGAAATGATTGGCAATCTTCTCGACAACGCCGGCAAATGGGCGACGCGAGAAGTTGTCATCACAATTGTCGCGGAAACGCCACCGACGCCGGATGCGCGTTCCTTCCTGTGCATCACCATCGATGACGATGGCCCCGGCCTGACCCCGGATCAAATCCGAGAAGCGACCCAACGCGGACGGCGTCTCGACGAAACCAAACCCGGCTCAGGATTGGGCCTCTCGATTGTCGCGGATCTCGCCGTCGCCTATGGCGGTGCGCTCGAACTTGAAAAAAACGCGGCCGGCGGCCTGCGCGCCAGATTGCGCGCGCCAGGTTTTTGACAAGCCCGGCGCCATTCGGCATGACCAACCGGCAAGGGAGAGCCAAGCCATGCGCGCGCGTCATATCGCGATTTCGGGATTAGTTTTGTCTGCTGCGGCGCTGCTTGCCGGCTGTAACAGCGTCAGCGCCCCGCCGCCGGTTGAGGCGACGCCAACACCAACGCCAACGGTCGCCGCCCTGCCGGCGCCGGGCGTCATCGGCTCGAGCATCGGACAATCTCTTGATGAAACTGATCGCGCCGCGGCGATCGCCGCACAGCAGGACGCCGTCGCCTCCGGAAGCCGCAAAAGCTGGCGCGGCGCGCGCGGCGCCTATGGATTTATTACGCCGGGGACGGAAACCGGCGGCTGCCGCGATTACACGCACCGCATTTTCATTAACGGTCGTCCGCAGGAAGCCAAAGGACGTGCCTGTCAGGAAAACGGCGCCTGGCGCGTCACAAGCTAAAGCGCCGCGCGCTTACTCTTCTTCGAGATCGAAATCGAGAATGGCGATCTGAAGCGTGAAGCTTTGCAGCTTCGGATCGTCGGCGGAAATCACGCCAAGAAATTCGCCATCCATATTGAGCTCGACAGAGTCGGTCTTGCGGGCGCGCGCGGCGATCGTCAGACGATCATTCTCGAACAGTTTTCTGAGATAGGATTGCAGAACTTCGCGACCGACAGGAATCTTCATTTCAAATGCGAAGGAACGATCGCCGTCTTCATCATCAACAGAGATTGACGCAATCTTACGTTCACCCAAATGCACATCTGCGTCATCGGGCTTTTTAGGATCGGGAACAACGCGAATATCGTCGGAACCCAGCGAACGACGCAGGAAAGCCTGCAATTGTTTCAGTTCAATTTTATCCAAAATCGCCTCCCGCGCGCGATGTCCTCCTGTGCCATGATCCGACGGGAGGGGCAAGCGCCGTCAGGATGTCGCCGCCGCAGAGGATAAAAAATCGCCCGGCGCAAGGCCGGGCGACATCGTTTACCCAAAAAGACGACGACTTACTCGCCGGCGTCCTTCAGCTTCTTGTTGCAAGCGCTCCAGTATTTCGGCCAGGTCAGCTTGGCGTTTTCCTTGAGCAGATCTTTCTTGTTGGCCTTCCATTCGGCGGCGCATTTCTTCTGCCGCGCCTGCATGGCCTGCCGGCTATCCTTGGCCGGCGCAGCGGCTTCCGTCGTCGCCGGTTTCAGCGGATTTGTCGTCGGCGTCGCGGCGGCGGGAGCCGGCGTCGCGGCAGGGGCCTCAACCGGCTTGGCTTCGGCGGCGGGCTTTGCCGCTTCCGCAGGCTTGGCCGCCTCGACGGGCTTGGCGGCTTCAGCAGGCTTAGCTGCTTCGACGGGCTTGGCCGCTTCGGCGGGCTTGGCGGCTTCAGCAGGCTTGGCTTCCGCCGCCGTCGCAGCTTCCTTCAGGCGGGCGCGGCAGGCTTTCAGAAAGTCCTGCCAACCCTGTCCACCCAGCTCATTCGCCGCCTTGGCCGCCTGATACTGGGTTCCGCACTCCTTGAGCAGATTCGCCTGCGCAAGCGCCGGCCCTGACGCCATGCCCCCAACGCCAGCGACAACAAGACCTGCGGCGACGCGCGTAACGGCTAAACGGATCCCCATACAAAACTCCCTTCGAAAAGCCGCATCTGCATGCGGCGAATCTTTCCGCGATGATGCGATGTGGCGCACGCCCGGCACATGCAGATGGCGGGCCAACCCTTAGCGGAAGCTTATCAATACTCCGCAACCAGTTGTGAACGCAAACTGAACGCGCGATAAAGCCGCGATCAGCCCCTCCCCGCCTTCTTGGCGCGGATGAGGATCAAGCGCGGACGCACAGAATTTGACCAAAGAGCGCCCACAACCGGCAAGCTGGGGAGACAAGGCGCTGCCGCATCTCGATGGGCGGACGCGCTGCCCATGGCCGGGACGCGACCCGCTTTACATCGCCTATCACGACAATGAATGGGGCCGCCCTGAACGCGACAGCCGTGCGCTGTTTGAAAAATTCGTTCTGGACGGGTTTCAGGCCGGCTTGTCGTGGATCACGATCCTGCGGAAACGCGACGCCTTCCGCGAGGCCTTCGATGGCTTCGATCCCATGCGCATAGCGCGTTACGACGATAAGCGCGTCGAAAAACTGATGCGCAACGAAGGCATCGTCCGCAATCGCGCAAAAATCGAGGGCGCCATCCTGTCGGCGCGCGCCTGGATCGAGATCGAAAACGCGGAAGGATTCTCGACATATCTCTGGCGCTTCGTTGATGGCGAACCCATCATCAATCATTTTCAGCGCATGTCGGAAGCGCCGACGCAGACAGCGCTTTCTGAAAAAATGTCAAAAGACCTGAAAGCGCGTGGCTTTCGGTTTTGCGGGCCTACAATCATTTACGCCTTCATGCAGGCTGTCGGCATGGTTGACGACCATCTTGTCGATTGCCATTGCCGCACGCATTCTGGAGACGTGCGCGCATGAGCGAAAAACGCACATCATCGCGCACAGCGACCAAAGAAACGGCGCCCCGCGCCTGGCAACGCATGTTGTCCGGTCGCCGGCTGGATCTGCTCGACCCTTCTCCGCTCGATATTGAGATTGAGGATATTGCGCATGGCCTCGCGCGCGTTGCGCGCTGGAACGGCCAAACCATCGGACCGCATATTTTTTCTGTGGCGCAACATAGTCTGCTGGTGGAAAAAATCGCCGCGACGCTCGATCCTTCGATTGGCCGGGTGGAGCGGCTTTTCATGCTGCTGCATGATGCGCCGGAATATGTGATCGGCGATATGATCTCTCCCTTCAAGGCCGCGATTGGCGAAGGCTACAAGTCGGTGGAGAATCGTATTCTTGCCGCCATTCTGCTGCGCTACGCGCTGCCCGCCGCGCCGACGCCAGCTATAACGCAGCTCGCCAAACGCGCCGACCGGATGGCGGCGTTTTTTGAGGCGGTGGCGCTGGCGGGCTTTACACGCACGGAAGCGGAGCGCATCTTTGGCCGTCCATCGATCCCGGCGCATCTCTTCGAACAGGAGCTCTCGCCGGCAAGCGTTGAAGAAAGCCAGACGAAATTTCTGAACCGGTTTCGAATGATCGATCAGGGCGTCGAACAGGACACGCAAAGATCAGAAGAAGCGTCATGAACAATGGCCGCATTCACGTGTGCTCGATGACCCGCGTCGTGGATACCGTGCGCGAGACCGGCGCCCGTTCCTTGATCACCATTCTGACGGCAGGCGCGTCACTGGTGCGCCCGCGCGAGATCGAGCCGGAACGTCATTTGCAAATGACGCTTTCCGACATCGACGAACCCCGCGACGGCCATATTCTTCCGGGCGAAGCGCATATCGACCGGCTGCTCGCCTTTCTCAACGCCTGGGAACGAGACGCGCCGCTGCTGATTCATTGCTACGCCGGCGTCAGCCGATCGCCCGCCGCCGCCTATGTCGCCGCCTGCGCCCTTGCGCCACACCGCTGTGAAATGGAGCTGGCGCAAACGCTCCGACGCGCATCGCCGACTGCGACGCCCAACCGGCGCCTTGTCGCGCTGGCTGATGGCAGATTGGGCAGACAGGGACGCATGACCTCGGCGATCACCGCCATCGGACGCGGCGCCGATTGTTATGAGGGAGCGCCCTTCGCGCTCGAAATCGCCTGACGCCGCCGGCTATAGCCAAAGACGCGCAGGCGCTGCGTTCGCCGCCGGTCGAAATCGGCCTGACCGCAGCGATCGTCGCCGTGCGCGATGACGAACCCCTGATCCTGACGGCGCGCTTCCCCGATGGCGAAACCGTCGCCGCCCTGCCGTCCGGACCGTTTGATCCGATCCGGCACCGGACGTTCGACATCGGTCTACGCGAATGGGTTTCGGAACAAACCGGCGCGCCGCTGGGCTATGTCGAGCAGCTTTACACCTTTGGCGATCGCGGACGACATGCGCGCGCCGGCGATCGCGACCCGCATGTGGTTTCGGTCGGCTATCTCGCCCTGACTCGGATCAGCGACGACGCCCCCGCGCCCTCCACCGCCGGCTGGCGACGATGGCATGATTTCTTCCCCTGGGAAGACTGGCGCAACGGCCGCCCCGAGATCATTGAGAGCGTCATCGCGCCGGGTCTCGCCAGCTGGCTGGACGAAGCGCCGGACGCCATCTCATCGGCCGGACTGACGCGCCGGCAGCGGGTCGGCTCGCTGTTTGGAACACAGGAGCGCAGCTTCAACGAGGAGAACGCCCTCGAACGCTATGAACTGCTCTATGAGGCCGGCCTTCTGGCCGAAGCCTTGCGCGACGGGCGCGAAAGCGCGCAGCAACGTGCGCCGCTCGCGCCGCTGGGCGAACCGATGCGCCACGATCACCGGCGCATTCTGGCGACGGCGATGGGGCGGCTGCGGGCGAAACTCAAATATCGGCCGGTCATTTTCGAGTTGATGCCGCCTGTATTCACCCTGACCGAGCTGCAACGCACCGTCGAGGCGATTTCCGGCCGACATATCCACAAACAGAATTTTCGCCGGCTGCTGGAAAGCTCCGACATTCTGGAGCCAACCGGCGACGTCTCGCACAAGACCGGCGGTCGGCCAGCGGCGCTTTTCAACTTTCGCCGCAATGTTTTGCAAGAAAGACCCACGTTCGGCTTACGCGTGGGGATAAAGGGCTGATTTTACGCTCTTAATCTTATTTTCACCCTGTCGTGGTGAAGATTTTCCAAACGTTGTGCCTGTGAGCGTAGGGGTGTGTTTTTGGGCTATCTGTCTCCGCCGCCCGCGCCGGCGCCTGTGATTGTCTACAAGGACGTCGGGGGTCTGGTCACAGACTATGAGGCGCAAACCGAACAATATCGCCGGGAAAATCGCGAGGTTCGCCTCCATGAGTGCCGCTCGGCCTGCACGCTCGCCCTCAGCCTGCCCAACGTCTGCGTTTATCCGGACGCCAAAATCAAATTCCATCAGGCCTATAATGAAATTACCCGCGAGACCGACCTTGGCGTCTCGGCAAAGCTTTTCGCCGCCTACCCTGCCGCCGTGCAGGCGCGGCTCGGTTATCTGACCCGGGAATACCGCATTCTCAGCGGCACGGAGCTGATCGGGCTCGGGATGCGCAACTGCAACAGCCCGAGCGGAACCATGATCGCCGGCGCCAAAACCAAGACGCCATCGGCGACGGAAATCGCCAGCGCCCAATCCACCGTCAATCCCAATCCCTGGGGCGACATCGCCCGCAAGGTGCAGAGCGCCGTCTCCTCGGCCTTTTCAGGCGCGCCGCAAACCCCGCCGGCGCCGATCCGGGTCGCCGTCGCCGACCGGCAGGAAATCGCCCCGCCGCCTCTGATTTCCATCCCCCTGCCACCGCGCCGGCCGCCCTCTCTGGCCTTCACGCCGAAAGACGTTGAAATACCGGCCCGTCAACGACTTATCGGCGGCGCGCAACCGATTCTTGCGGATACGCAATTCTCGCGCAGCGCGCTGGCCAAATGACGCCTCGCAGCCCGCTGCATGCGCATTGCGGGCAAGTTTTCGCCACGATGACGCAATAGGGTCATTGTTTACAGAGAGTCACGCAGCGTCGTCGCCTCCGCGCCAGAACTGCCCGCTTCGTTCGCGAAGACGCGCATGCACGGAACCGGTGAAACAACGCGCAAGAGGGGGTCACTGCTTGCAGACGTCGCGTCCCAGCGTCCGGTCCGCTTCGCGCCTTGCGCGCGCATTGGCGGCGCTGACAGCGTTCCTGCTTGTGCTGAGCCCAAGCCTTACGGAAACCGCGATCGCCAATGGCGACACGCGCACCATCTACCTGCATCATGCGCATACCGGCGAAGACATCGCCGCGACCTATCTCGTCAACGGCCAGTATGACAGCAATGTGCTGAAGCAACTCAACTGGTTCCTGCGCGACTGGCGACGCGACGAACCGACAAACATGGACCCCCGCCTCTTCGATGTCGTCTGGGAAGCCTATCGCGGGGCCGGCGCCAGCAATCAGGTGATCAACGTCGTCTCCGCCTATCGTTCGCCGGAAACCAACGCCATGTTGCGATCACGCTCGCGCGCCGTGGCGAAATATTCGCAACATATGCTCGGCAAAGCGATGGACACGACCATGCCTGGCATGCCGATGTCGCATATTCGCGAAGTCGGCATGCGCATGCAGCGTGGCGGCGTCGGCTATTATCCGACCGCGAACACCCCTTTCGTGCATCTGGATGTCGGCAATGTGCGCTCATGGCCGCGCATGACCTATGACCAGCTGGCGCGTTTGTTCCCCGACGGCAAAACCGTGCATCTGCCGACCAACGGCCAGCCCTTGCCCGGATATGAACAGGCGCGCGCCGAGATCGAAGCGCGTGGCGACGGCGCTTATGTGACCGCGCCGCGCAATCCGTTTGGCGGCTTCTTCGCCATGCTGTTTGGCGGCGGCGCCGAAGAAGACGACAGCGAAGTCGCTGCGCCGGCGCCCAGCAACCGCAAGCAATGGGCCCTGGCGACGCGCAAGCGGCGCGGCGCGGCGAGCGACGCCGACGGCGGCGAAGAAGGCGGCGGAGAATCCGCGGGCAACACCCGCGCGCAAACCGAAATCGCCCGCGCGCAAGCCGACCTGCCGAGAGGCGAGACGACCATGTCCGCGCCCGGCGAAGCGCCGACGGCGGAAAGCGCGGCGCCAGAACAGACAAGCGAAGCGCCATCGAACGCCGAGAGCAGCGAGGAAGCGCCGCCCCCCAAGCGCGTCAAGGCGCCTTTCCCGCCACGGCGGCCGTCGATGCTGCTCGCCACAGTGAGCGAAGCGCCAACGCGCGGCGGACGTCGGGCGTCGTCCAAAGCAACAGAGACCAAAGACGCGCACACTAAATCATCAACGGATAAGCGCGGCGCCACATCGCGCCAGACGGAACTCTCTCCCGCACCGCTCGACGCCTCCGGCTTTACGCGCTCAACCGCCACAAGCGGAAAGAACAAAGCAGCCGCTCCAACAACGACGGCGACAGCCGCAAAGGCTAAAACGCCCTCACCGGCGACATCGGCGTCAACGACAAAGCCAGCTCCAGCAACCAAATCCGCGACGACAGCCAAGCCGGTAACGACAGCAAAGCCGGCGGCATCAACCAAACCCGCCACAAGTGAGCCTGCGACGAATGGCGCAAAACGCAAGAACTAACCAGCGGCGCTGGCCCGAGGCCATGCCCGCTGATCTGACGTGCGCGTTCGCATGAGCGCCCAAACCACGCTCGCTGTCGAAAAACTGGGGCTCGCGCAAACGCGGCGTCATATTTTTTTATGCGCACGCCCCGCGAAACAAAAGTGCTGCGACGCCGAGCTCGCCGCCGAGAGCTGGGAGCATTTGAAAAAACGCCTGCAGCAGCTTGGTCTGAGCGAATTGGGCGGCGTGCAACGCAGCAAAGTGGATTGTTTGCGCATCTGCGCGGAAGGCCCGATCGCAGTCGTTTATCCGGACGGCGTCTGGTATCGCAATTGCACGCCGGAAAATCTCGACAGAATTATCGCGCAACATCTGGTCGAAGGCCGGATCGTCGAAGAACTGCGTATCGCCGGCCCACTCTCGCCAACCTAATCGACCTGCTCTTCCTCCATCGCCCGTCGCGACAAAGCCCGGACGCGCGCCATAAAAGCCCAGGCGCAAAGCACGGCGATCGGCAAAGCGAAAGCCGAGGCCGTTTCGGCGGAGATATCCTTCGGCAACACGCCCAGCGCCTTCATCCCTCTTGCGAGATAAGAGAAAAGGCCAATCAGATAATAGGCGAGACCAGCGAGCGAGATGCCCTGCACCATGCGGTTCAGGCGCATCTGCAGCCGATTGCGCCGATTCATGTCGTCCAGCAGCGCGCTGTTCTGGCGCTCCATCTCCAGCGTTACGCCGGTGCGCATCATATTGGTGGCGCGCTCAACATCATTCGACAAACGGAGTTGCCGCGCCTCAACGGCGTTGCAGGTCTCGATCGCCGGATCGAAGCGCGCGCTTAAAAAATTCGAGAGCGTCGAATAAACGCCTTCCTTCGTTTCATTCAGAAGATCGAGACGATTTTTCACCAGCGCATGATAGGCGCGGCCAGCGCCGAAACGAAACGCCGTACGATTTGAAAGCGCCTCGCTGGTCGCCAGCAAGGCGGACAGGCGCCGTAGCAATTCGTGGCTGTCGTTTGACTCCGGCGCGCCGCGCAACGCCTGGGTAATCTCGGAGAGCTCCCACTCCATGGCGCGCAACTCCGGCGACACCTCGCGCGCCAGCGGCAGGCCCAGCAAAGCCATGGTCCGGTAGGTTTCGATCTCCATGATGCGTTGCGCCAGACGTCCGGCCTCTCGGGGACGCGCGTCGATCAGACGGATAACGAAACGCGTATAGCCCTGCGCATCCGGCGCAAAGTCGGTCAGAACATTGGCGGCGTTTTTATCCGCCCGGATCACGCAGAGACTTTGCGAGTTGAACAAATCCGCCAGCGCTTCAAGCTGCTGCGTCCGATCAACGACCGCGATATGCGTCGCAACGATCAGACGCCCCGGCTGCTCGAAAAAGATTTCTCCGGACGCGACAGGATCGGCGTGATGAAACGCTCGGTCCGCATCTTTGCCCGTCGACCACGTGTAGGTGGTGAATTCCGTATGTTGCTCCCAGCGCAGGCGCCAGTGTCCGAAACGCAGATAATGAAACTTTGAGCCAGCAGGCGGCGGCGGCACATCGCGCGCCTGCGCCAGCCGCTCCAGCGCCTGACGATCCGCCAGCGCCTCTTCATGATTGGTTGCGAAAGCGAAGTGATAGATGCGGCGCGGCGCCTCAAGCGGCAGGAAGGGGCGCGCATGTAATTCCGACAGGATGGCGGCGCGCCACTCATGTTCCGGGAAGGGCGCAGGAGACGGGGAAGCGTTATTGGAAACCGTCATGACGATCGCCGCCTTCTAAAGTGATCACGCAGAGGACGCGAAGCCAGCGGGTCAGGCGGATGCGCCAAACGCCGTCATGGCCCGGGCGGTATCGAGCAAACGATCACAAAAAACCGCCTGAAGGCGCGCGGCCGTCACAGGATGTCGCTCCAGCAGTTCAACAAATTGCGCGCGCGCAATTTTCAGAACTGTTGAAGGTTCGGCGGCGATCGCCGTCACCGGGCGCGTCGTTTCAATCACCAGCGCCGTTTCGCCGATCAGCGTCCAGGGCTCCGCGACATAGGCCGGCGCAGAGTCGTCTTGAGAAAAAAACTCGATGCGCCCGGCCGTCAGAATGAAGCCGCCGTCCGAGACCTCGTCGCGTCGAAACAGCACGTCGCCAGCGCGCAGCACCCGCGTCTCCGAGCGGAAGGCGAGCGCATTCATGGCGCGCGGATCAAAAACCGCGAACAAGGGGATGCGGGAAAAATTTTCGAGATCGTCGGCGAGAGACATAACGGGTCCGCAGGGTGTTGGCTCACCCTAGCGGGTTCCCGTCCCTATCGCCTGAATTTTCAGGCGCTGTCGCGGCGCTATCCACAAGTCGATAGCCCCCCGCGGCCGCGACCAGCCTCCAGCGGACGTCTGCGGCGGCGATCTTGCGGCGTAACCGGCTGATATGGGTCTCCAGCGTCCGGGTCGAGACGCCGGGGCCATAGCCCCAGACCTCGGACAAAAGCTGTGTCCGCGCCACCACACCGCCATTGGCGGCGGCGAGACGAGCGAAAATCGCAGCCTCTTTTTCGGTCAACCGCAAGCTGGCCGGGGCCACCGCGACCGGCGGAAGCAGGGGCCGGGTCAGCGTCCGCTGCACGGCGTCAAATAGCTCGGCCAGCCGAAACGGACGCGGCACATGCGCGACAACGGACGCCGGAGGCGCAGCGTCACACCCGCCGATCAGGATCATCGGCCCGCCGAACCCACCCAGCCACGCCAGCGCTTCCAGGCTGGCGGACGGACAAGCCTCCGCATCGAGGATCAGCAGATCAGGCGGCGTCTCGGATCCAATCAGACTTTCCAGAGTTGGCGCGGCGGAACAGCGCCAGTCCAGCCGCGTGGAAAAATGTCCAACCACAACCGTCGTCAGCGACGGCGCGGCGATCATGGCGATGTGGACGATGCTGGGCGCGGAAGTCATTCTGGCGACGCCACTCTTTACCGGACGGGCGCGAAGGGCTTAGCAGTTTCCGTCATGAGCTTAAACCTCACGACCGGACGCCTGAAACGGCTGCGCGTCGCCCGCCGGATCGGTGGGCGGCCACATGAAGCGCGCCTGCACGCCGGTGCGCTGGTTCTGCCCTGCGCCATCGGACGCAGTGGGATCACCCGCGCCAAGCGCGAAGGCGATGGCGCGACGCCCGCCGGCATACATGCGCTGCTGTTTTTTTACCTGAGGCGCGCCATGCCGCTGCTGACGGCATGGCGATCGACAAAGCGCGGCGATCTCTGGTGCGATGACCCACGCAGCTTTCTTTATAATCGTCCGCTGCGCGCCCCGACGCGGCTCAGCCACGAAGAGATGTGGCGCAAGGATAAACTCTACGATGTCGTCGGCGTGATGGATTACAATATCACGCCTGCGCGACGCGGACGCGGCAGTGCGATCTTCTTTCATCACGCCACCGACGATCTCGGCCCCACCGCCGGCTGCGTGGCTTTACGACCACGCGACATGGCGCGACTGCTGCCACGACTGGCGCGAGACGCGGTGATTATTGTTCAGTAAGAAAAATCATCCGTTCTGCGTGGAATAATCCCGCACGCCCATGATCGCTGAGCCGACGCGCACATAAGTGGCGCCGAGCTGAATGGCGAGTTCGTAATCCGAACTCATGCCCATGGACAATTGATGCAGACCGTTGCGCGCGGCGATATCGGCGAGCAAAGCGAAATGCGGCGAGGCCTGTTCGTCGACCGGCGGCACGCACATCAAACCTTCAATCGTAAGTCCGCAGCTCTCACGACAAAACGCCAGAAACGCATCGGCGTCCTGCGGCAGGATGCCGGCCTTCTGCGGTTCGGCGCCGGTGTTGACCTGCACAAAGAGGCGCGGATGTTTACCGCTGCGCGCGATCTCTTCCGCCAGCGCTTTGGCGATCTTTTCGCGATCAACGCTCTGGATGACGTCAAACGTCTCGACCGCCTCGCGCGTCTTGTTGGATTGCAGCGGACCGATCAGATGAAGTTCGATGTCGGGAAACCGCTCGCGCAAGGACGGCCATTTGCCCATCGCTTCCTGCACACGGTTTTCGCCATAAACGCGATGACCGGCTTCCAGCAGCGGAACGACATCCTCGGCCGGAAAGGTTTTCGTCACGCACACCAGCGTGACGGCGGCGGGATCGCGGTCGCAATCCTGCGCGGCTCGGGCGATGGCGGATCGTGTGGCGTCGAGACGGTCAATGATGGTCATGGCGCGTGGTTATCGCGCCGCGCCCTGTTCCGCAACGCGCCGCGCAACCCGCCTTTGACATCCCCCGGCCCGACCGGCATTTAAGAAGTCAATATTGTCCCCTGACCGGACCCTGCCCCCATTATGAGAGCCGATCGCTACAATTTCGCCGAGTCCGAGCCGCGCTGGCAGAAGATCTGGGAAGAAAAACAGATCTTTAAGGCCGGAACCCGCGCCAGTGCGCCGAAATATTATGTGCTGGAGATGTTCCCCTATCCCTCGGGCCGGCTGCACATGGGCCATGTGCGCAATTATTCGATGGGCGACGTCATCGCCCGGTTCATGCGGGCGCGCGGCTATGACGTGCTGCATCCCATGGGCTGGGACGCCTTCGGTCTGCCGGCGGAGAACGCCGCCGCCCAGACCGGCGCCCATCCGGCCAAATGGACCTACGCCAACATCGCCGCCATGCGCGCCCAACTCAAGACGCTGGGGCTGTCGCTCGACTGGTCGCGCGAGATCGCGACCTGCGATCCGGAATATTACAAGCATCAGCAGAAGCTGTTTCTGGATTTTCTCAAGGCCGGCATCGTTGACCGCAAGAAATCCAAGGTGAACTGGGACCCGGTCGATATGACCGTGCTCGCCAATGAGCAGGTGATCGACGGGCGCGGCTGGCGCTCCGGCGCGTTGGTCGAACAGCGCGAACTCACCCAATGGTTCCTGCGCATCACCCGCTATTCCGAAGAATTGCTGACCGCGCTCGACGCGCTGGAGCGCTGGCCTGAAAAAGTCCGGCTGATGCAGCGCAACTGGATCGGTCGTTCGGAAGGCATGCTGGCGCGTTTCGCGCTGGCCGCGCCTTTTGGCGAGACACGCGAGATCGAGGTGTTCACCACCCGCGCCGATACGCTGTTTGGCGCGAAATTCGTGGCGCTCGCCGCCGATCATCCGCTGGCGAAAGCGGTTGCGGCGCAGAACCCGGCGCTCGCCGCCTTTTGCGACGAATGTCGGCGCGGCGGCACCTCCGCCGAGGCGATCGAAACGGCGGAGAAGCAGGGCTTCGACACCGGGCTGCGGGTCGTTCACCCCTTCGATCCGGAATGGACGCTGCCGGTCTATGTCGCGAATTTCATTC
>JALRFG010000031.1 GCA_023253795.1 Methylocystis sp. | reverse complement strand
GCCATCGGCGCCCTTGCGTTCAAAGGTGGCGACGCGATTAGGGCCATCGACGGCGACAAGCTTGGATTCGAGATTGAGCTTGATGCCATATTTTTCGACATAGCTCATCAACGCCGGCACATATTGCGGCACGCCGAATAAAACGGCGCCGGCGTTGTGAAACTCAACCTCGATATTCTTCAGCACGCCATTCTTCAGGAAGCTGTCGCAGGACAGATACATCGGCGGCTGCGTAAAGAGGGCGCGACCGCTCTTCAGATTCGTCGCCAGTTGATGCGTGTAGGGCGCAAGATCCGGCAGATAATTTGAGGTGACGCCATTCTCGCCCAACGTCTCAGCGAGGCCAGGAATGCCCGCCCAATTCAGCTTGATGCCCGGCGAAGCGATAAGTCCGCGATATTTGATGCTGACGCCGTCTTCAAGAATGACTTCATTGCTGTCAGGCGCGAAACCCGTGACGCGCTGCTGAATCCAGGTCACGCGATCCGGCATGACGGCAGCCATTGTGCGCTTGCAGATATCCGGCGTGAACACGCCGGCGCCGATCAACGTGAAACCTGGCTGATAATAATGAACATCGGCGGGCTCGATCACAGCGATGGAAAGATCGCGGCGACGCTTGAGAATGCTGGCAGCCGCAGCGATGCCGCCGCTGCCGCCGCCGACAATGACGATGTCGTAAATCTTGTGGTGATGTCCGCCGCCGCCAAGCGCGGCGCGGCCAACAATGCGCGAACGTAATTCGGAAATATCATAGCCGGCGGCGGAAGCGGTCTTGATGATCGCATCCGCATCCTGTTCGCCGCCCTGCGATAACGCCCAGAACGACGCTGCGCGCTTACCTGTTTTGCAGTAGCCGAGCACGCGCACGTCATCGTCGCCGATCGCTTTCACGAAGGCTGCGACATCTGCATCCTTCACGTCTCCCGGCGTCACCGGAATATGTACGAAACGCATGCCATGCTTTGCGACCATCGTCGCCATTTCGGCGGCGCTCGGCTGATCTGAGTCTTCGCCATCATGACGATGGCTGACGATGATTTTGAAACCCTCGCGCGCGGCCTGCGCGACATCCTCGGGCGAAAGCTGCGGCGCAGCCGAGAAAGTCGGACTCAGTTCCTTGAAGCTCATGACGTTCCCCTGAAGTTATATTTGACCCGTTCGCCGCCGACGGGCTTTTTGTCGTTTTTTATCTCACCCGCCGATTATAAAACGTCGAGCGGAATTTTCAGATAACGTTTGCCATTGCTTTCGGCCGGCGGAAGTTTGCCGCCGCGCACATTCACCTGCACCGACGGCAGGATCAAATTCGGCAAATCGAGCGTTGCGTCGCGTTTGGTGCGCATGGCGACGAAATCATCTTCCGCGACACCATCGTGCACATGGATGTTATGCGCCTTTTGCGCGCCAACCGTCGTCTCCCAGACATAATGATTGCGAGCCGCGCTTTTATAGTCGTGGCAAAGAAAGATGCGCGTTTCGTCAGGCAGCGACAGCAAGCGACGGATGGATTGAAAAAGCTGACGCGCGTCGCCGCCGGGAAAATCCGCGCGCGCCGTGCCGTAATCGGGCATGAACAGCGTGTCGCCGATAAAAGCGCAGTCGCCGATCACATAAGCGAGATCGGCAGGCGTATGTCCGGGCACATGTAGGGCGATGGCCGGGATGTCGCCGACCGAAAACGTATCGCCATCTCTGAACAGATGATCAAACTGCGATCCATCGCGCGCAAATTCGTCGCCGAAGTTGAACAGATCGCCGAAGACTTTCTGAACGGTGGTGATCGCTGCGCCAATGGCGATTTTGCCGCCGATCTTTTCCTTCAGATAGGGCGCGGCCGAAATATGATCGGCGTGCGCATGGGTCTCCAGCAGCCAGTCGATGGTCAGCCCCTCCTGCCGGACAAAAGCGATGAGCTGATCGGCGGAGGCGGTCGAGGTGCGGCCAGAAGCCGGATCGTAATCGAGCACGCTATCGATGATCGCGCCGCGCTTGGTCGCGGGATCGTAGGCGACATGGCTCGCCGTGAAGGTCGGCTCATCGAAGAAGCCTTTGACGACGAGCTTCGGCCGGGAACCGGAAAGAGCCGCGCTGGACTGGGCAATGGCGGCGGCGAGATTTTTGTCTTCCATGACTTTCCCTCAAATTTCACTTTCATACTTTATGAAAGTGTGTAAAATAATTGATTGAGATTGGTCAAGAGACTTTGTCTCCTAAAAGAGAAAAATTTTCTCTCTAAGGTCTATGGAAACACTATGGATAGCAACGCGCTTCCCACTCCCGCCGCCTCCGCTGCGCGGCCACTGCGCATCGGGGAAAAGGCGCCGGTGTTTCGCGCCCGCTCCACGCAGGGCGACGTCAGCCTCGATCAATATCGCGGGCGGTGGCTGGTGTTCTTTTCGCATCCGGCGGATTTCACGCCGGTCTGCACCAGCGAATTTGTCGCCCTGTCGCGCGCGGCGCCGCGTTTCGAGGCGATGGGGTGCGCCCTGCTCGGCCTCTCGGTCGACAGCCTCTACGCCCATGTCGCCTGGGTTCGGGCGATTCAGGAAAGCTTTGGCGTCGACGTCCCCTTCCCGATCGTCGAGGACGCCTCAATGGTCATCGGTCGCGCCTATGGCATGATCGACGACGCCGCGCTCGACTCCTCCAGCATGCGCGCCAGCTATTTCATCGATCCTGAGGGCGTCATCCGCGCCATCACCTGGTATCCGCTCACCGTCGGCCGCTCAGTCGAGGAAATGCTGCGCATTGTCGCCGCCCTGCAACGCTCGGCGGCGGGCGATGTAATGACTCCCGAGGGCTGGCGTCCCGGCGACGATCTGTTGTTGCCGCCGGATCAGACCATGCCCGACGCGCTCAAGCCGGGCGCGCCATCGGCGTGGTTCTACCGAACGCGGAAGGAGAACGCCCGATGACGGCGCTGCATCAGTCGCGCGATGTCGCCAGCGGCGTCGCCGACCGTCTTCGGCTCTATGCCCAACCGCAACGGCTGATGATCCTGTCCTTTTTGCTGGGCGGCGAGCAAAGCGTCGGCGCCATCGACGCCGCCACCGGCGTCGGTCAGCCGGCTCTGAGCCAGCAATTGGCGGAATTGCGTCACGCTGGTCTTCTGACCAGCCGCCGCGCCGCCAGACAAGTCTATTACCGTCTGGCCAACGCCAGCGTTGAAAGCTGCGTGCGGGCTATTGAAACGCTTTTCATTGAAGCGCCGAAGCAGACGGCGACAAATGCGCCGGCGCGTTCACGCGCCATTGCGCCCGTCGCGTCACCGAGACCCACTGACCATGCCGGCGCCGCGAGTTTCGCGCAAATTCTGCGCTGACGAGTCAATCTGACGACAGCCGGTGAAAAACCGGCCGAATCACATTAGGTTTCGTCTATGAAGGCAAATCACCTACTCACGGTTGCGGCCGTCGTATTGTGCGGCACGGGCTCGGCCCGCGCCGATTTTTCCTCCTGCCTGTCGGGACTGCGCAGCGCCGCCGCAAGTTCGGGGGTCAGCGCGCAAACCATCGCCTCAGCCACCAATGGGCTCGAAGCCAATGACGCCGTCAGCTTCATGGGCAAGCAACCGGAATTCACGACGCCGGTGTGGGATTACATGTCGGCGCTTGTCGACGAGGAGCGCGTCGAGCAGGGCCAGGCCATGCTGCGCCAATACGCCATGGCGCTGCAAACGGCGCAGGCGAGCTATGGCGTCGATCCGGCGACGGTTGTCGCCGTCTGGGGCGTCGAGTCGGATTTCGGCAAAAATTTCGGCAAGAGATCCGTCGTCCAGTCGCTCGCGACGCTCGCCTGCGAGGCGCCGCGCCGGAATGATTACTGGCGCAAGGAGTTTGTTTCAGCGCTGAAGATTCTCGACAGCGGCGACATTGTCCCCGACGAATTCATGGGCTCCTGGGCGGGCGCCTTCGGCCATACCCAATTCATGCCTTCGACCTTCCTGTCGACCGCCGTCGATCTTGATGGCGACGGCCGACGCAACATCGCCAGCTCTGCGGCGGACTCTCTCGGCTCAACCGCGAATTTTCTTCACAAGGGCGGCTGGCGCGCAGGCATGCCATGGGGCTTCGAAGTGAAGCTGCCCGCAGGCTATTCGGGTCCCTATGGGCGCACCAAACGCCTGCCGATGTCGCATTGGGCGGCGCATGGATTGACACGTATCGACGGCGGCGACCTCGGCGACGGATCGGCGGCTCTACTGCTGCCGGCCGGCCGCGATGGGCCGGCGTTTCTGGTGACGCGGAATTTCGATGCGGTCTATGGCTACAACGCGGCCGAGTCCTACGCGCTGGCGATCTGCGTCCTCTCCGACCGTCTGCGCGGCAAACCGGGCATTCAGACGCCCTGGCCCACCGACGACCCCGGATTGTCGCGCGAGGAACGCCGCGAGTTGCAGGCGCTGCTGGCGCGCAATGGCTATGACATTGGAGAGTCCGATGGCGTGATCGGAACCAAGACCAAGGAAGCGATCGCCGATTTCCAAACCCGCGTCGGCCTGCCGCGCAACGGTCGGGCCAGCCTGAAAGTGCTCAACGCGCTCAAGGGCCGTTAAAAGCTCTCACGCATCATCGCTACATCGGTGGTCCGAAAAACGCCGCTCTGCGCGATGAATTTTTATCGCATCGCCCATTGGCGCCAGAGCGCTGGCTCCGGAAATAACCGCACGCAGCCGCCAGATGCACGCCGGCGGAACGATGCGGCGCTGCGATTCCCTGATAAAATTTAATTAAATCAATGTATTGATTAATTTGCGTCGCCGCGCCGGCGCGATCCTAACGGCGTTCCTCGGCCTGGTCTTAAGCTGGCGGCGGAATCTGGTCAGTCGTGGTGCTTTTTATTTGGTCATCTTTTTGACTATATATTAAGCGACATGATCAATAATTAATCGTTCTGATGTTCGAGGTAGCCCAATGGCTACCTGCTTTAGCCAGAGGACCTCGGTCATGACGAAAACAGCTTTCTCGCGTCTGGCGTCACTGGCGCTTGGTTCCATTCTTGGTCTGGCGCTGATGGCCGGCGGGGTTGAAGCCCGGGAGCATGGCGACAAAAATCATGCGCACGCCCGCGACTTCTATGCGGTCGCCGATGAAGGCCCCGCTACCAACGCTGTCGCCGCTGCGCCCGCCAATCACAGCAAATGCTTCACATCCAGCACACCGATGGAGGCCGCGCGCGGCATCCGGCACTGGTCGGGCGGCTGCTGATCCGGAAAACCCTTATTTCTTCCTGGGGAGGGAGCAATAGGGCTACGAGGCCGTCCGGCTTTGCCGGGCGGCCTTTTTCATATCTGTGAGCTTTGCAATTCGTGAAAAGTCCCGAGAGACGCAAAAGATCTCAGACGCCGCGCTAGATCTCGTCTTCCGCCGTATCGTCGAGCGTATCCGATATCCAGGCGCGACCCAGCTCCCAGACAACGGCGAGCACAACCGGCCCGACGAATAATCCGGCGAAGCCATGGACAATGACGCCGCCGATCACGCCAATGAAAATCACCGGCATCGGCGTCGACAGGCCATGCGCCAGCAGGAACGGCTTGACCGCGCCATCAATGTAATTCGTCGACAGCATACACAGCGTCAGCGCGATGGCCGGGATCGTCGTCATATGAGTCCATGCCCAGAAGACGACGCCGGCGACAACCAGCATCGGACCAATCTGGACGATGCCCAGCACCAGAATGGCGATTGCGAGCAGACCCGCGCCCGGCACGCCGGCCACGGTCATCCCGAGACCCGCGATCACCGACTGCAACAGCGAAACGCCCATCACGCCCCGCGACACGGCGTTGATCGTCGCCCCCGCCAGATCGAGAATCCGGCGACCGTGGGTGGCGTCGACGCGACGCGCGACGCCGCGCAGAGCGATCAGCAACTGCGGGGCAACGGCGAGCACATAACCGGCCAATGCGATCGACACCAGGAATTGCAGCGTGCCGGCGCCGGCGTTACGCGCCATGCCCAGCACATATTGGCCCACCGGCTTCAGTTGCGGGCTGATCTGAGCCAGCGCGCCGCTCAGATTGGTGGAGGCCAGCGCCCAGAAATCGTAAATCGGCTGGCCGATCACCGGCCATTCTTTCAATGTTTCGAGGGGCGGCGGGATAACCAGACTGCCGGCTTCAAGATTTTTGACCAGTTCCTCGATCGGCTGCACCACGCCGACCGCCACCCATGTCGCCGGCCCCAGAACAAGCAGAAGCCCGGCGATGATCATCACGATCGCCGCAACTGCGCGGCGCCCGCCGAGCAGCGTCACCAGTCGCTCGAACGACGGATAGAAAGCCACGGCCATCACCACCGACCAAACGAACATCGCCGCGAAGGGTTCGATGATGATGTAGGTCCAATAAAACAGCGAACCGATCAGCAGCAGCCGGATCGACAACTCGATATAACGGGTGGTGAAACGTCGCTCGCCGCCGGGGGCGTTGATGTCATTGCTCACGGGATATTCGCCTCGAAACTGTCTGGCCCGATAATTTTCGACAAAACGGCCTGTTTTCATCTATGAGGATGCGCGAGAGACTTACACGAGCCATCATCCAATGACCATTCGTCTGCACCTTGGCGATCTTCCCCCCGGCCCGCCGCTATCGCCCATCGTGGCCATCGACACCGAAACCATGGGGCTTAACCCCCATCGCGACCGCCTCTGCGTCGTGCAGCTTTCCTTTGGCGACGGCAACGCCGAACTGGTGCAGATCGCCCAGGGACAGACCGAGGCGCCCAATCTCGTCAAACTTCTGCAAGACCGCAGCGTTTTGAAATTGTTTCATTTCGCCCGGTTTGACCTTGCCGCCCTCGCCAATACTTTCGGCGTGATGCCGGAGCCGGTCTATTGCACCAAAATCGCCTCCAGATTGACCCGCACCTACACCGACCGGCACGGGCTGAAAGACCTGGTCCGTGAATTGACCGGCGTGGAAATCTCGAAACAGCAGCAATCCTCGGACTGGGGCGCCCCGGCGCTGACCGACGCCCAGCAGGCCTACGCCGCCTCCGACGTGCTGTATCTGCATCAGCTCAAGGAAAAGCTGGACGTCCTGCTGGCCCGCGAGGGTCGGACCGATCTGGCCGCCGCCTGTTTCGACTTCTTGCCGACGCGCGCGCGGCTCGATCTCGCCGGATGGCCGGAAGCCGATATTTTCGCCCACGCCTGATACGAGACGCCCCGACGCGTCAGGGCGCCTCGAATTCGCCATCGGCTTACGGCAGGGTCCGCCCATGACGGAGGCCCCGCAAATTCGCACCGGCCGTGATCGCCTCTCCGCGATTACGGCGCCGCGCGCCAGCGCGATCCCGCAGGCGATGCGTCACAGCGCGCGGGTCTCGCGACTGCGCCGTGGCATTCTGTGGAGCGCGGGACTGATCGTGGTCAGCGTCGGGCTAGCGTTGCTGGTCAGTTCGCTGCGCTTCCTGCCGAAGGATCTGAACCTCGAACGCATCGCCCTGAAAGGCACCAGCATCGTCATCGATCAGCCCAAACTTGTCGGCTATCAGAAGGACGGGCGACCCTATGAAATTCGCGCGCGCAAAGGCGTGCAGGACATCACCCATCCCGATGTCTTTGATCTCGACGGCCTCGACATCCGGATTGAAAGCGCCGACGCCGGCGCGGTGTCGATGACGGCGGACAAGGGTCATTACAACGCCCGCGCCGACAGCGCGGAAATGACCGGCGGCGTCATAATGCGCGACAATAAAAGCTTCGACATGCGCATGAAATCCGCAACCTTCGACATGAAGAACAGCAAGATGACGTCGGACAAGCCTGTGAAAGTCAGACTGGTTGGCGGCGAAGTTGACGCGAAATCGGTTGAGTTTTCAGAAAAAGAGCGACGCGCGACATTTCGCGGCGGCGTTCATTCGCTGATGTATGGCGAAGGCGCCGCGCCGGCGGACGCCCTGAAACCGGCCCCCTGATTGATCATGGCGCATCTTCGTTTTTGTCGCCGGATCATTCCGGCCCTCGCCGCGCTGACGCTGGCGCTCGCATCGTCGACACAGGCCGCCGGCAATCGCAAGAATGGCGTTCTGCCGGGCGCTACGGCGCGCGATCCGCTGACCATCGACTCCGGCACGCTTGATTTCTTCGATCGCGAACAAAAGCTCATTTATTCGGATCATGTGTTGGTGATTAATGGTCCTTCAACGCTCAAGGCGTCGCGACTGATCATTTTTCTCGAAGACAAAAAGAAAGCCGCCGCCAGCAACAATGATCGCGTCAAGCACATCGACGCCGAAGGGCCGGTGACGCTCACGTCAAAAGATCAGATCAGCACGGGAGATCGCGGCGGCTTCGATAAGGCGCAGAACAAAGTGTATCTGAACGGAAACGTCACGATCACCCAGGGCGACAGCGTGGTGCAGGGCGACAGCGCCGCCTATGACGTGACGACCGGCGCGGCAAGCGTTGAAGCCAATGTCGCGAAGGGCGGGCGCGTGCGCACCACCTTCACATCGAAGAAACCGCAGAAGAATTAAGCCGACAAACTCAGGTCAAAAAAATTACGGCTGCTTGGCGGTTTTGTGCAGATGCCCCAGCATGCCGCGACGCTTGGCCTCGTAATAATAGCCGCCGGCGTAAAGCTGGATGGCGCGCGCTTCGTCGCCATCGGAAAGCATATAGGCGTTCGCGAGATAGGGCACGGCGTAGGACAGATTGGTTTCCGCATCGAGCAAGCCGGAAGCCGGGCCGTTGTAGCCCATGCCGCGCGCCGTATCGTGACGGATCTGCATCAAACCGAAATACGGACCGTTGCGCGCCGCAGGATTATAATTGCTCTCGCGCCGCACAGAGCGATGAATAAGAGATTCGGGGATGTTGTAGAGCCGCGCATATTGCGCGATGCGCGCGCTTAACGCCGCATGGCCCGCGCCTTTGTCGCTGCGCGGTTCGTCGACATAAGACTGCGGCGCCGTCGCGACAGGCGAATCGGATGGCCCGCACCCGCCGAGCGCAAGCGCGCTCCAGCCGAGGGCCACGACCAATTGACGACTGATTGAACGCATGACGGATGATCCCCCTCGGCCCGCCGCCGCAGAAACAGCCGGTAAAACGCCACGCCCAGATGGCGAAATCGTGGCGGTCCTGACGGGGCTCAATCTGTCGGAAAATGGTAAAAAAATCGCCGCCCTCCGCCCGGCTTTACTAAAATCCTTTTCCCGATAATGTCTTACCGACATCATCCTATGGAGGAATTACATGCGTTGTCTCAAACTGGCTCTGGCGCTGCTGCTGATCTCGTCCCCGGCGTTTGCTGACCGCAAGGCCGCCGACGCTTGCGCCGCCGGACTGCCGGAAAATTCGGCGGCGATCTATAACGCAGCGATCGGACAGATCGGCCCCGGCGTCGACAACAAGGCGATCGTGAAGGGCATCACGCAAGACATGGTGGCCGCAGGCAAGTTGAGCATGCTGAGCGCCAAAAGCGTCGCCCAGGCGGCCGGCGAATGCCTCAAGAAAATGAAAGACTGATCGACACGCCGCGACCGCCTGACGACGCAGGACAGAACAGAATCGAAGGCTCTGCGGCGCGCCGCGGGGCCTTTTTTAATTCAGAGAACCCGCGCGTTCAGGCCTCATACAAAAATCCGACGACCCGCGCCGGCGCGGCGGAAGCGTCTTTCAGGCGCAGCGGAAAAACTGCGACATCGAAGCCATACGCCGGCAGTTGATCGAGGCCGCATAATTGCTCAATCTGCCAATAGGGCTTGCGACGGCCGACAAGATGTCCCTGCCAGAAGACCGAGGCGTCATTCTCGGCTTTTGATTTTTTTATCTGGTGATGGAAAGGCAAATCCCAGCCCCATTGATCAATGCCCATCACCACGACGCCCTGATCAATCAACCATTCAGTCGCCGCGCCGCTCATGCCCACGCCGACTTTCCAATAATCTTTCTGACCTTGAAAGCGATCACGACCTGTATGAAGCAGCGCGATCACGCCCGCTTCGAGTTTTGCGCCGCTTGCCTTCAGGCTTTCTTGCATATCCGCCACGGTGATTTCGGCGCCTTCGGCTTTGTGACGCATGTCGAAAACAACGCCGGGACCAAAACACAGATCGAGCGGCATCTCGTGAATGGCCGCCGGGCACGCGCCATCGGGCAGCAACTCCGGGCCATAATGCCAGGGCGCGTCGATATGGGTTGTGGCGTGCACGCCCATCCGGGTGATGGTGTCATCGGCCCAGCCAGCGAAATCTTTGGGAAAAAGGCGAAACGGCAATCCCAATGCACGCACCAGCCAGCGCGCTTTCCAATGGCGGTGATGCCTGATTTTCACACGCATGAAGAAGGGGTCGTTCCGATTGAAGGCGATCTCCTTCGACAGATCGACGATGCGCGACGGTTTAACGCGATTCATGGCGACCCCGAGAAACTTTACAGACCCAGCAGACGTCGAAAGCAGGCTTCGTAAACGCCTTGCGGCAACAGACGTCGCAAGCGCGGCAGCAGTTTCTGTCCCGGCATGGCGACCACATAACGCAATCGCGGCGCGGGATCGTTCAAAATCTTTTCAACCAGCGCCGCAACCGGCTCCGCTGTCGGCGCGCGCGCCGCGAACGCTTGTCGTTTTTGCAAAAACCGATCGAAAGCCTGAGCATAGACGCCCTGTTGCGTCTCACTCGAGGTTCGGCGGTTGGCCTGTATGCCGGTGCGATAATCGCCCGGCTCGACCAGAACGACATGCACGCCATAGGGGCGCATCTCGTAACGCAGGCATTCGCTCAATCCCTCAAGCGCAAATTTGGTGGCGCAATAATGTCCGGTGAACGGCAAGCCGACGACACCCGCCAGCGAACTCATATTAACGATATATCCGCCACGCGCGCGTAATGCCGGCGCCGCGGCGCGACAGACGCGCAACGCGCCGAAGAAATTGGTTTCGAAGACTGCGCGCGCCTCCTCCATCGGCACATCTTCGACAGAGCCGCGCATCGAAAAACCGGCATTATTGACGATCGCGTCAATTCTGCCGGTCTGCGCCAATATCGTGTCTATAGCCGTCTGAACGGAGACGTCATCGGTGACGTCCATTGGCAACCAGTCGAGATTTGATCCCGGCGCGGATTCTATGACGCCGGCGCTGCGCGCAGCGCCGAAGACGCGCCAGCCGCTTGCCGCCAGTCGCTCTGCGCACAGCCGACCAATGCCTGTCGATGCGCCCGTCACCAGGACGACCCGTTGGTGAGAAATATCGCCCATTCTCTGCATCCTATCGACCGCCAACCTGCCCCACACTGGGCGACAGCAGCCGGCAAAACTCAACGCCTGAGGATAATTTTACGGCGTCCCCTCCGACAAATTAACCACCTCCATCCACGCCTTGGGTTGAGATGAACGTAAATCTTAAGAGCCAGAGGCCGTCAGAGCGGCGTTCAGCCATCCGCCTGCGCCATCAATGCCTATATTAATCAACATATTATCGAATATGCGTCGAATTTTACGGAATTTGATTGGAAAGATTTATCCCTAATCCGCATCGCGCCGAACTTTAATGGCTTTGCATAAAATGCGGCGGAATTGTTTTCATCGATCTCAAAACACGCCGCCTATTCTCGTCTCATCAAAGGGAGGCGGTCATGTTCGGGTTCATCGGCAAAACGGTTCGGGTTCTGGCTCTGGCGGGCGTCGCCCTGCTGACCGCCAACGCCACGGTCGCCGCCGCCATTCATCCCGAGGCGGTAACCGCCGCCGCGACCGGCTCCGAGACCAGCATCCCCTTCGGCTGGGTGGAGTATTGCGAGCGTCACGCCGAGGATTGCTTTGAGGAGGATCACGCGGCACAGGACATCGATCTGACGGCGGCCGTTCTTAAAAAAATCAGCCGCATCAACGCCGAGGTGAATCGCAGCATCGAACCGGTCACCGATATGGATCAGTGGGGTCTGATCGATCGCTGGGATCTGCCGGTCGACGGCAAGGGCGACTGCGAAGATTATGCGCTGCTGAAGCGTCAGAAGCTGGTCGCCGCCGGCTTCCCCCGCGCCGCGCTGTTGCTGACCGTGGTCAAGCAGGCCAATGGCGAAGGCCATTCCGTGCTGACGATCAAGACCACGCATGGCGATTATGTTCTCGACAATCTCACCAATCAGGTGAAGCCGTGGTCGACGACGCCCTACCGCTTCGTCAAGCGCCAGTCGCAGGAAAACCAGAATGTGTGGGTGGCGATTGCGCCGAAGGATGACGGTCGTCAGTTCGCGCAGCTCTAAAGCAACGACATTGGGTGGACTGAACGTCAGCCCTTGTCGCGCATCAGGCGGCTTTTTTCACGACCCCAGTCGCGTTTCTTTTCGTTCTCGCGCTTGTCATGCAATTTCTTGCCACGCCCCAGAGCGACTTCAAGCTTGGCGCGGCCATCGGCGTTAAAATAAAGTTTGAGCGGCACGATGGTCATGCCCTCGCGCTCCACCGCCTGCGCCAGTTTGGCGATCTCGCGCAACTTGAGCAGCAGTTTGCGCGGGCGCTTCGGCGCATGATTGAATCGATTGCCGGAGAGATATTCCGGAATATTGGCGTTCACCAGCCAGGCTTCGCCGTGACGATCAACATGCGCATAGCTCTCGGCGATGGTCGCCTTGCCGGTGCGCAGGGATTTGACCTCGGTGCCGGTCAGAACAAGACCGGCCTCGAAGGTCTCGCCGATCTCATAATTGTAACGAGACTTGCGATTATCCGCGACAATCTTGAATTTGGGCTCCGGCTTGGCGGCCACAGATGACTCTCGCTTCGCTTCTCGAAAACAGGCGCGGCGTCAGAGAACGCCGGCGTGACGCATCGCGGCGCGAATACGCTCTTTCGTCGGCTCGGTCGACGGCACCAGCGGCAAGCGCACATCTTCGCGGGCCTTGCCCAGCAAGGACAATGCGTATTTGGCGCCCGTGACGCCCGCCTCGAGGAAGGTCGCGACATGCAGCGGCACGAGATTGTCCTGAATCTCCAGCGCCTTCGCATAGTCGCCAGCGAGGCAGGCGTTCTGTAAATCAGCGCACAGGCGCGGCGCGATATTGGAGACGACGGAGATGCAGCCATGTGCGCCGGCAGCCATGCAGGCGAGCGCGGTGAGATCGTCGCCCGAGAGCTGAATGAAATCCGGTCCCATCGCCTCGCGCTGAAGCGAGATGCGGCCAATGTTGCCGGTCGCGTCCTTCACGCCGACGATATTGTGCAACGCCGAGAGACGCTGCATCGTCTCGACGCTCATATCAACCACCGAGCGCGGCGGGATATTGTAGATGACGATCGGAATCGACACGGCGTCGTTGATCGCCTTGAAGTGCTGATACAGCCCTTCCTGATTGGGCTTGTTGTAATAGGGCGTCACCACCAGCAGCGCATCGGCGCCGGCGCGCTCGGCATGGCCGGCGATGGCGATGGCCTCACGGGTGTTGTTGGAGCCGGCGCCGGCGATCACCGGCACGCGCCCTTTGGCGGCGCGAATCGTTTCGGTGATCACCCGACCGTGCTCTTCATGGCTCAGAGTCGGGCTCTCTCCGGTCGTGCCGACCGGAACAAGGCCATGCGTGCCGTTCTCGATCTGCCAGTCGATCAGATGACGCAGCGCCTCGAAATCGACCTCGCCATTGGCGAAGGGCGTGACCAGGGCGGTGATCGAACCGTGAAAAATGGCCTTTTTGCTCATGAAAACAACCGCTCTCCTGCGCCTCACCGCCGCCGCATTCACGGCTCTTATTGGTGGCGGACAAAACCTCTTTAACCGCTGGGGGCAGGCGAGAAAAGCCCTGCCGCCGCGGTGGGCGCCGGAGCGCCGGGCGAAGCTGGTTAACGCTTTGCAAATATTTTGCGCGCAGCCTTGCGCAGCAATGGGAAACGCAAGCCGATGACGCTGCCGACACGCATCGACAATCGCCTGAAAATTCTTGCCGCCGTCACGACAATCGCCTTCGCCGTGCCGGCCTGGACAGGCTTTGACGGATCGACGACGAATCCGTCGGAGGCCGGGACCGAAGGCTGGACGGTCAAAATCCCGTTCAGCATGGCGGCGTGGCGCGCGCGCATTGGCCCGATTCAGGAAACTTTGCGCGGCTATGTCACCGGCGCCCCGGTACAACAGGAAGCCGCGCACCCGCCGGACAATACGCTGTTGGCGACCGACGACGCCGCGGGCGCCGCCAGCGGCGCGCCGGCCATCATCAACGCGATCCCGCGCGCGCCTGACGCCGCATCCTCCGCGACGACGGAGGCGGATCTCCAGAAGCTGCTGGGGCCAGAGGCGGATATTTATGCGCAGGCGCTGGCCGCCTATAAGGCCGGCGATTTCCAGACGGGCGACGCTTTAAGCGCCGAGCTTTCATCCGCAGCTGCGGAAACCGCCGCGCATTGGACCGGTCTGAAGCTGCACCCAAAAGAGGCCGGCTTCAGGCGGCTCTCCGGCTTCCTCGCCACCCATCCCGACTGGCCGGCCGGCGAATGGCTGCGCAAACACGCCGAAGAGGCGCTGTATAGCGAGCACCAGCCGGATCACATGATCCGCGCCTGGTTTGGCGACGCCATGCCGCTGACCGGTTATGGCAAATATCTGCAAGCCCGCGCGCTGGCGCGTCAGGGCGAGTTTGACGCTGCGGCGCGCATCGCCCGCGACGGCTGGCGGCGCGACGATCTCGGCCCCGGTTTCGAGACGCAATATTACAAGGAGCTGGGCGAGTTCCTGACCGTATCGGATCACAAATATCGCGCCGACCGGCTCTCCTATCACGGCAAGAATGCGCTGGCGCTGCTCGCCGCCGGTCGCGCCGGCCCCGATGTTGTGCTGCTGGCGCGCGCCCGCGCAGGCGGCGGCGAGAAAGCTTTCGCCAGCGTTCCGGCGTCGCTGCAAAATGACGCCGGCCTGTTTTATTCGCGCATCCGCACGCTCAACAACGCCAAGAAATTCACCGAAGCCGCGGCTCTGCTTCGCAGGGCGCCGCACGATCCTGAATCTGTGATTGAAGGCGATCTCTGGTGGGTGGAGCGCCGACAAACCGCCCGCAAGGTTCTTGATCTCGGCGACGCCGAAACCGCTTATGTCATCAGTGCGCAACATGCGGCGCAATCAACCAGCAACAAGGTTGAAGCCGAGTTCATGGCCGGATGGATTGCACTGCGTTTTCTCAATGACCCGACACGCGCCACGCAGCATTTTGTGACGCTTGAATCGATCGCGGAAACGCCGCTGCAAAAATCGCGCGCGCTGTATTGGCGCGGCCGCGCCGCCGAGGCCTTCCGCTCCGCCGAGAGCGATGCGCAAGCGCAGACATTCTTCACAGCCGCCGCGGCGCATACGACAACCTTCTATGGACAGCTCGCCGCCGCCAAAATTGGCGCCACGCCAGACTCTCCGCTGCGGCCCAGACCGGAAGCCGCGCCGGAAGCGG
>JALRFG010000314.1 GCA_023253795.1 Methylocystis sp. | reverse complement strand
ATTGACGCTCGAGCACGCCGTACATGCGACGCAACTTCTGCTTCTCGCGCAACTGCGAACCGTATTCCGACAAACGCGTCTTGCGCTCGCCTTTGATGCCGCCCGGCGGCACCTGGAACTTGCACTTGCTCTCGAGCGGCTTGACACCACTCTTCAAAAACAAATCGGTGCCCTCGCGACGAGCGAGCTTGCACTTGGGACCAACGTAACGGGCCATCTTTGATTCCTCTTGCGACGCGCGTCAGACGCGACGCTTCTTGGGCGGACGACAGCCGTTGTGCGGGATCGGCGTCACGTCCGAAATGCTGGTGATCTTCAAGCCGCAGTTGTTGAGCGCACGCACCGCCGATTCGCGGCCCGGGCCGGGGCCCGCCACACGCACTTCGACGTTGCGCAAACCGTGTTCCTGCGCCGCGACGCCGGCCTTCTCGGCGGCGACCTGCGCCGCGAACGGCGTGGACTTGCGCGAGCCGCGGAAGCCGCAACCACCGGAGGTGGCCC
>JALRFG010000313.1 GCA_023253795.1 Methylocystis sp. | reverse complement strand
CCTATGGGTTAATCCTGTTCCTCTTCCGAGGTCAACCAAACAATCTACAATTGCCTGGTCACAAATCCATTTCATCTACAGTGTTACCCTCGACTAATAAGGTTTTGTGGTGTCCCACTTGCTTACTCGACCTCAAACCCGGAGGTTTAAGACGCAAACACACTTAGCAATTGTGTTCACTTTATCCCGCTTTCACGGTTTATTTTAAGGACTATAAGCCGCCCTTCTCAACAGCCAGCCGAAACCGACTGTTAAAGACTAATATTTCAAAGAACTATGTTCTCCGTTGAGAACTCTTTTGTAGCGGGAGCTGGACTCGAACCAACGACCTTCAGGTTATGAGCCTGACGAGCTACCGACTGCTCTATCCCGCGATGTGTATTTTTATATTTCTTATTTCTAATTTGTTTTACAAAGATAAAAACTTTTTTTTAAAAAAACAAATCTTTTGTAAAATTTTGTGGGAAAGGAGTGGACTCGAACCACCGAAGATCTATTGAG
>JALRFG010000312.1 GCA_023253795.1 Methylocystis sp. | reverse complement strand
ATCGACTCCACGACGGCGGCACCGGTGTGAGCACCCGAGGTGTCGAAGGTGACGAGACCTTCGCCCACGTCCCACACCGCGGCGTGGCTGAAGCTCTCGACCAGGGCCAGACCCTCGGCGATCTCGGACAGTTCGTTGGTGACCCGGTTGACGGGCTGGTCGGCCTGACCCGAGTCGATGATGCGCGCCGACAGTTCGAGCAGATCCGCCATGACCGCGACGCTAGTTGCTGGTCGGTAGTTGCTGGTCGGGGCACCAGTCAGGCTAGGGTAAGACAAGTCCAAGACAAGTGGTCCCGCTCCGATGGAAGGGTGGGCCGACAGGAGTAGCGCACCATGGCCAAGATCAAGGTCGACAACCCGGTCGTCGAACTCGACGGCGACGAGATGACCCGCATCATCTGGCAGTTCATCAAGGACCGCCTCATCCTTCCGTACCTCGACGTCAACCTCGAGTACTACGACCTCGGCATGGAGTACCGCGATCAGACCGACGATCAGGTCACGATCG
>JALRFG010000311.1 GCA_023253795.1 Methylocystis sp. | reverse complement strand
GGCCCTGCGCAACCGCTGGCGCCGCATGCAGGTGGAGGAGCCGTTGCGCCACGAGATCACGCCGAAGAACATCCTGATGATCGGCCCGACCGGCGTCGGCAAGACCGAGATCGCGCGGCGGCTGGCGAGGCTGGCGCGCGCGCCTTTCGTGAAGGTCGAGGCCACCAAGTTCACCGAGGTCGGCTATGTCGGGCGCGACGTCGAGTCGATCGCGCGCGACCTGCTCGAGGTCGCGATCGGGATGACGCGCGAGCGGCTGCGCAAGGACGTGCGCGCGCGCGCCGAGCTCGCCGCCGAGGAGCGCGTGCTCGATGCGCTGGTCGGCGAGAACGCCTCGGCGGAGACCCGCCAGAAGTTCCGCCGCATGCTGCGCGAGGGCGCGCTCGACGACCGCGAGATCGAGGTCGAGGTGGCGGGCCACGGCGCCGGCGTCGACATCATGGTGCCGCCCGGCATGGAGGAGATGCAGCAGCAGCTGCGCTCGATGTTCAAGGACCTCGGCGCCGGCCGC
>JALRFG010000310.1:257-516 GCA_023253795.1 Methylocystis sp. | reverse complement strand
CCGCGCCACGAAGGACAAGGACGCGTCAGCCCGCACGCCCTCGCGCAGACGATAGGCGGTGCGCGCATAGCGGCCCGGTCCGAAGGCGCGCTCATCGAGTTTCTCGATCAGCGGTTCATCGGCAGGGGCAAGCGGAGAAAATTTAATAACCAGATCAATCATGGCGCGACTTTTTGCTGGCGGAGCCCATATCACGGCAGGCGGGGGCGGCAAAACCGCCGCTCCTCCGGCCACCCCAAACTTCCCAGCCTTATGCCCC
>JALRFG010000310.1:0-247 GCA_023253795.1 Methylocystis sp. | reverse complement strand
AACGCCGCTGATATTCCCGAACTGGCGCGCCTCCATATCGCCTCCTGGCGCGAGAGCTATGCCGGCTGGATGCCGGACGAGGTCCTCGCCAATCTCGATTCGGAGGACTGGGAAGCGCGCTGGCGGGCGCAAATGGCCGCCGCAGACCAGGACCCAGCCCATGCAGTTTTTCTGGCGCTGGACGAGACCGGCGCGCCGGCGGGCTTAGGCGCCTGCCGGCGCCAGACCTCGCCAAAACTTCTGCCGC
>JALRFG010000030.1 GCA_023253795.1 Methylocystis sp. | reverse complement strand
GGTTAAGTGCTTGGCGTAGAAGCGGTCCAGTATTTCTACGGAGGTGCGGGCGTTACGAGCCAGCGTCAGCAAATCCAACCCCTCCGCCCCAACCAGACGCATCATGATGGCGGAATGGCGCAGGCTGTAAAGGCTGCGGGATTCGCCCTTGCTGTTGGTCTTTAGCCCCGCCACACGCAACAGCTGGTCAAACTGACGCTGGAGCGTTCGCATCGCATAGTCGCGATTGTCCTTATGCTGGGGCTGGAACACATAATCATCGGGCTTGCCAAAGCCCTCCTTTTTCTGCCGCGCTACAATGCGTTCATAGACCTCAACAGCAAATGGCATGGAGACGACTGGGCTTGAATGTCCCTTTGTCGGCGGATGCTCTAACCGCAAATAATGCTCGTCTCTGCGAACGATTGTGATGTGCTTGTGCTTGAGAACCTTAATGTCTGTTGGACGAATGAAGGTCGACTTCATAAAGTTGATAAGCTCGTAAAGCTCTTGCGTAATCTCAATGGTTCTCAGCTGTTCGCCCTGCGAACCAACCTTTTCATACTTCTCACCAATACGAGCGCGGCACATATTGAGCAAACGCTGGTATTCGCTAAAGGAGAACCACGGGCGCGGCTTATCCATCACACGCATGGTGGGAAACGCTGGGAGCGAAGTAATCACATCCATGCGTTGAGCGTGTTTGAAGATGGTCTTCAGATGCGAGAGATGGATTTTGATGCTGTTGGTTGAAAGATTACGGTCAGCCGCGCTTAGTTTCTCAACATAGCTGACAATCGCCGAGTAATTGATGTCAGCGATTTGGTAGTCCTTGAAATGCGACAACAAATCTTTCTCAAGCCGCGCTCGGTCATATTCCAGCTTGGTCGCCGACAATTCACCACGGCGAAAGCGAGCCTCATTCTCTTTTTGTAGTCCCCGCGCAACCGCCTCAAAGCCGCTTTTATTTGTCAGCGGCAGTTTATTCATCTTCCGAAGCTTAAACTCGGCAAAGAACTCCTGCGCCGCCTTTAGTGCCGTCCGCTTGTCGTCAGTTTTGAGACTGCGCCGATATATTTTTTTGTCTTCATAATAGCGGACATACCAGAACGGTGACGCTGGCATGCGGTAGATGGTCAGAGTGCCATAGCCTCTGACTTTGGAAATGCTGTCGGGGATGGGCTGGGTGCGAACGCTCTTGCTGCGATCAGAGGCGGTTTTAGATTTGGAATCAGTGCGCTGCGCCATATAAAAGTTGTATAGCAAATCCTATACAACCGCAACAACCAGAAAAACCAATAAAAAAAGCCACTTACGGGTGTAAGCGGCTTGTGTCGCCATTTTTACGAATGAGGTGCTCTACCAGCTGAGCTAAAGCGGCGTTGCGAACTCTTTTATCGGCGCATCCCTGCTTTTTCAAGCGCTCGGGAGCGTCTTCCGGGCTTTTTTGCCGGGGATGTCAGGACTTGGCGTCGGGCTCCGTGGGCAGGCTGGAGAGCGCCTGCTGGCGCAGCTTGTCGATCTCGACCCGGGTTTTCTTGGCCTCGGCGCGGGCGACCTTGGCGGAGCGGCGCACCGGCATATGGCTCGCCCAAGTGGCGACGCCGCCGGCGATCACGCCGAGCGCCATGGAGACCATAACCACCAGAAACAGCGGCGCCTCGAAAGACGGCCCGCTCTCGCCCGGCGTCAGGAAAGGATCGAGCCCGATCTGCACATGGCTACGGTTCGCCATGGCGAAAAACAGCATTATCAACGCCAGCGGAACGAAGAAGATGATGCGAAAGACAGTCTTCATATGTCCGCGTCCATTTGGTTGCCGCGCGCCCATCGTGGCGCGTCCGGCGCGTCAGCCCGCTTGTTCAGCCTGAATAATTTTCGTTGAGGCGCTCGCGCATTTCCTTGCCGGTCTTGAAGAAAGGCACGCTCTTCTCCTCAACCGACACCTGCTCGCCGGTGCGCGGATTGCGGCCGGTGCGGGCGTCGCGCTTCTTCACGGAAAAGGCGCCGAAGCCGCGCAGCTCCACCCGGTCGCCCCGCGCCAGCGCGGCGGTGATTTCGTCCAGAATGGTGGTGACGATGGTTTCGACGTCGCGCTGGTAGAGATTACCGTTGCGGCGCGCAATTCGTTGAATGAGTTCAGATTTGATCATATCGCAATCCGGCAGGGCTAAAAAAGCGTCTTATACGCCGCTTGGCGCGCACATCACGGAAAACCCTGCCAAATCGCCAATAGGCCGTCAAGCCCGGCGACCTGTTCCGATCGCGCGGCGCTCTCCAGCCCGGCGGCGAAAGCGTCAAAGCCGGTCGCCCGCGCCACCGCGGCGGCGCTCTCGACGAGGCCAAGTCGCTCAATGCTGGTTTTGCGCTTCCAGTCGCGCACCGGCAGGGATTTGGCGATGTTCTTATCGCTCTCCAGCCAGGCGATCGCCTCACGTTCGCCGCCGATGCTGTCAACCAGCTTGAGCGGCAGGCCCTGATGCGCGGTGAACACGCGGCCGTCTGAAACCTTCGCGAGCTCAGCGTCGTCGAGTTTGCGACGCTCCTTCACCAGCCCCTTGAACCAGTCGTAGGAGTCGGCGACGAGGCTGGCGATCGCCGCCTTGGCGGCTTCACTCGTCGGCTCAAGCCCGTTCGGCGCAGCCTTGAGCGGCGAGGATTTCACCTCCTCGACCTTCACGCCGACATTTTCGAGCAGCTTGTAGAAATTCGGAAACTGGAACAACACGCCGATCGAGCCGACCAGCGAGGTCTTGCGCGCCACGATCCTGTCCGTCGCCAGCGCCGCGATATAGGCGCCCGACGCCGCCAGATTGCCGACGACGGCGACGACTGGCTTCTTCTCGGCCAGCCGGCGCAGTTCCTCGTAGAGCTTCTCCGAGCCGGTGGTCGTGCCGCCGGGGCTGTCGAGGCTCAGCAGCAGCGCCTTGGCGTTTTCCGACTCGCCGATTTTCTGGATCAGCTCGATCGTATCCTTGTCGCCGGTGATCAGGCCCTGGATCGACAGCCGCGCAATATGCGGCGTCAGCTTATCAGCGGAATCCGCGCCGCCCAGCTTCGCCGCAAAGCCCAGACCCGCCAGCGCCAGCGCGCCCAGCGTCGCAGCGCGCCACCAGCCCAGCCTGCGGCGCATCCGGCGACGGTCGATCAGATAATCTGTTGGTGCGGACATCGGTGTTCATTCCTCGTCGAGCCGGAGCGCAGCGCGCCTGTCGTTCTGATAGCAGCGCTTCCTGTCGAAGGCTATGTGAGCATCTACCGAGAGAGTCTCAACCCTGCGGCGCGCCAGAAGGATCGCGCCAGGTGGCGTCGAACAGCCATTCGGCGTAGCCGGGATCAGCCTGCGCCACATCGATGCGCAGGATTTCCGGCGTTTCATATGTGTGCAGACGGCGCACCAGCGCGGCGAGCGCATCGTAATCCTCTGCGCGCAGCTTCATCTGAAGCTGAAACTCCTCGCTTTCGCATAATTCGCCCTTCCAGCGAAAATGGCTGAAGATCGGAGAGATTTGCACGCAGGCGACAAGACGCGCCTCCAGCGCCGCGCGCGCCATTGTTTTCGCCGCGGCGGCGCTGTCGATGGTTGTCGCCAGTATTGCGACGCCGCTCACTGACCGCCCACCACCGAGGTGAACACCTGACCGCCGCGCGCCAGCGTGATCTTCCAGTAATAAGCGCGACCGGCGGCGACCATGGCGAGATCCCGCGTTGCGGTTATTTTCTGATCATTCACTGCGAGCACGACGTCTCCGCGTTGCAGATTCAACTGCTGCGCAAAGGAGCCGTCCTCGATCTCGGCGACGACGACGCCGGCGGACGCGCCCTGCACGGACAATTCCTCGATCACGGCGGGCGACAAATTCATCACTGTGGCGCCAGCGAAAGGCGACCCACCCTTGATCTTGATCTGCTCGCGCGGCGGCGTCTCCGGCGCGGCGGCGAGTTTGATCTGCGCGGAGATTTTCTTGCCGGCGCGCAACACCTCAAGCGTCGATTGTCCACCAAGCGGCCGTGTGCCGAGACGATAACCAACCGCCTCCGGATCATCCACCGCCTGACCATCGACGGAGATAATCACATCGCCGCGCTTCAGCCCCGCCGTCGCCGCCGGGCCGTCGGCGTCGACATCGGCGAGCAGTGCGCCGCTGGGACGCTCCATGCCAAGGCCATTGGCGATATCCTGCGACAGGGTCTGCAAACGCGCGCCAAGCCACGGCCGACGCACGGTCGCGCCGCCGCTTTTGGCCGCCGCCAGCACGCTTTTCACCATATTCGCCGGAATGGCGAAGCCAATGCCGATGGAGCCGCCGGATTTGGAGAAGATCGCCGAATTAATGCCGACGACGCGGCCATTCATATCGACCAGCGGTCCGCCGGAATTGCCGGGATTAATCGCGGCGTCGGTCTGGATGAAGAAGCCATAGTCGGTGATGCCGACATGAGTGCGCGCCAGCGCCGAGACGATGCCCTGCGTCACTGTCTGGCCAACGCCGAACGGATTGCCGATGGCGAGCGTCAGATCGCCAACTTCAAGCGCATCGGAATCGCCCAGCTCCATGGTGGGAAAATTTGAACCTTCCGTCAGCTTCAAAACGGCGAGATCGGTGCGCGGATCGCGCAACAAAATTTTAGCGGGAATTTCGCGCTTATCGGCAAGCGCCACTTTCACATCGGTCATGCCTTCGATGACATGATGATTGGTGACGACAAGACCACTGGGATCGACAATCACGCCGGAGCCCAGCGACTGTGCGGTGTTGCTGCGTCCCTGCCCGCCGCCGCTCTCGCCGAAGAAGCGACGGAAGATCGGATCGTCGAGAAAGGGATTCGCCGGCATGCGCTCGACGCGCGAGGCGAAGACATTAACCACCGCCGGCTGCGCCTTCTTGACGACCGGCGCAAAGGAATAGGCGATCTCGGCGCGCGTGCGCGGCGCCACAGGCGCGGTCTCGGCCTGCGGTTGCGCACAGGCGGGAGAAACAGTCGCCGCACAAAACAGCGCGATCAGCGCCGCCTTGAATGACGCGGACGCATCGGCCTGAAAAATTCCCCGGATCAACCGCATCGACGTCTCCTGACAGATTCGAACATCGTAATTATAGCGGGTTTCGAGCGGCGATGAATCGGCGCGCGCAAAGAAAAAGGCGGCCCGCAGGCCGCCTCAAAACTTTTGACGAGGATGAAGCGCGACTTACGCCGCTTCCTCTTCCTCATGCTGGGACGGGCCGGAGTCCTGGCCCTTGGCGTTAACGTCGCGATCGACGAATTCGATGACCGCGAGCGGCGCATTATCGCCATAGCGGAAACCGGCCTTCAGCACGCGCGTGTAACCGCCGTTGCGGTTCTTGTAACGCGGGCCGAGCACGTCGAACAGCTTGGCGACGAGCTTGACGTCCTGAATCTGGGCGATCGCCTGACGACGCGCATGCAGATCGCCGCGCTTGCCGAGCGTCACCAGCTTTTCAACGACCGGACGCAGATCCTTCGCCTTCGGCAGCGTCGTGACGATCTGCTCGTGCTTGATCAGCGCCTGCGACATATTCTTGAACATCGCCTTGCGGTGTTCGTGGGTGCGGCCGAAACGGCGCTTCTTGTGACCATGATACATGTGGCTCTCCGTTGATTATGCGACCGCCGTGCCAAGGTACGGCCGCTTCCTTATTTCCCTCCCCCCTTTAGGGGAGAGGGGGCCCCGCGATGCGGGATCAGTAATGCTCTTCGAAACGCTTGGCGAGATCGTCGATGTTCTCCGGCGGCCAGCCCGGCACTTCCATGCCAAGATGCAAGCCCATCTGCGCGAGAACTTCCTTGATCTCGTTCAGCGACTTGCGGCCGAAGTTCGGCGTGCGCAGCATTTCCGCTTCCGACTTCTGGATCAGATCGCCGATGTAGACGATGTTGTCGTTCTTCAGGCAGTTCGCCGAACGCACCGACAGCTCCAGCTCGTCGACCTTCTTGAGCAACGCCGGGTTGAAGGCGAGCTGCGGGATCGACGGCGTCGCTTCTTCGCGGCGCGGCTCTTCGAAATTGACGAAGACGTTGAGCTGATCCTGAAGGATGCGCGCCGAATAGGCCAGCGCGTCTTCAGGCGTAATCGCGCCATTGGTCTCGATCGTCAGCGTCAGTTTGTCGTAATCGAGCACCTGACCTTCGCGGGTGTTTTCGACGCGATAGCTGACTTTTCTGACCGGCGAATACAGGCTGTCGACCGGGATCAGGCCAATCGGCGCATCTTCGGCGCGATTGCGATCCGCCGGCACATAGCCCTTGCCGGTGTCGATGGTGAATTCGATGCGAATTTCCGCGCCCTCGTCGAGCGTGCAGATGACTAGATCGGGATTGAGGATCTGCGCATCGCCCGACGCCTGAATGTCGCCGGCGGTGACGACGCCCGGACCCGTCTTCTTCAAGGTGACGCGCTTGACGCCCTCACCCTGATATTTGACGGCGATGTCTTTGATGTTCAGCACGATGTCGGTGACATCTTCGCGAACGCCGGGGATCGATGAAAACTCATGCAGCACACCGTCGATGTGAATCGAGGTGATCGCCGCGCCTTGCAGCGACGACAGCAGAATGCGACGCAGGGCGTTGCCGAGCGTCAGACCGAAACCACGCTCAAGCGGTTCGGCGATAGCCGTCGCCACGCGGCGCGGGTCGTCGCCGGCCGTCACTTCGAGCTTGTTCGGCTTGATCAATTCCTGCCAGTTCTTCTGGATGCTCACGTGGACGCCTTTCCTTGAAGCTCCGGTACGTGCGCCCGGCCAAACGCCCGGCGCACATGCGATATGTGCGTGAAAATTGATGCGGCGGCGCCAGTGGCGCAGCCGCAGAAGTAATCCGAAGCGTCAGACGCGACGGCGCTTACGCGGACGGCAGCCGTTGTGCGGGATCGGCGTCACGTCGCGGATCGACGTCACGGTGAAGCCCGCCGCCTGAAGGGCGCGCAGCGCCGACTCACGGCCCGAACCCGGACCGGAAACCTCAACTTCAAGGGTGCGCACGCCATGCTCGCCAGCCTTGCGGGCGGCGTCTTCAGCGGCCATCTGCGCCGCATAAGGCGTCGATTTACGCGAGCCTTTGAAGCCCATCGCGCCCGCTGACGACCACGAAACCGTGTTGCCCTGCGCGTCGGTGATGGTGATCATGGTGTTGTTGAACGTCGAGTTCACATGCGCGACGCCCGAAACCATGTTTTTGCGTTCGCGACGGCGAACGCGGGTGGTGTCCTTGGCCATTTTCTGTCTCGTCCTTCAGGCGCGCCCGTAACGCCAGGCGCTGGGGATGAGGCGCTTGCGCGCCGGTGATGTGTTTGTGAATTACTTCTTCTTGCCGGCGATCGGCTTCGCCTTGCCCTTGCGGGTGCGGGCGTTGGTGTGCGTGCGCTGGCCGCGAACCGGCAGCTGGCGACGATGACGCAGACCGCGATAGCAGCCCAGATCCATCAGACGCTTGATGTTGATCGCCACTTCACGACGCAGGTCGCCCTCGACGAGATAGTCGCGGTCGATGGTCTCGCGGATCTGAAGCACTTCCGCGTCCGTCAACTGGGAAACGCGGCGCTCGGCGGGGATATTCACCTTCTCGCAGATTTCCTCGGCCTTTTTCGCGCCGATGCCATGGATATACTGCAGAGCGATGACCACGCGTTTATTGGTCGGGATATTAACGCCAGCTATACGGGCCATTTTCTTCTCCATGTGAAGGCGACGCGAGGCGCCGCCGGTAACCCCGCGTCCGGTGGAGGCCGGCCCTTGCGGGTGAATGAACGGATATGTTCAAAACGCAAAAACGGAAGCCCTCGGGAGAGAACTTCCTCGAATTTGCGTTGATGGACAGGCGATACAGAGCCTCCAATCGGGAGTCAAGCACAAATACTCAGAACGGCTTCCGCCTGTGAACAGTTGCGGGAGCCCTCAGGCGCCCAGCGCCCGGTTCAGCGCCGCCGTCACCTCGTCGATCGGCGCCATGCCATCGATGCGGCGCAGCTCGCTGCGGCTGGCGTAATGATCGGAAACCGGCGCGGTCTGGGCGCGATAGGCTTCGAGACGCGTCTTGAAGCTCTCCGGATTATCGTCAGCGCGGGCCTGGCCGCCGGCGGCGATGGCGTCGGCGACGCGCTTGCGCATCCGATCGACCAGTGCGTTTTCGTCAACCACCAGTTCGACGACCGCATCGAGCTTGAGGCCCTTGCGCGTCAGCAGATCGCGGAGCGCCTCGGCCTGCGCGACCGTGCGCGGAAACCCATCGAGGATAAAGCCCTTCGCGCAGTCAGCTGCGTCAATCCGCTGGTCGATGATGCCGATGACGACATCGTCCGACACCAGCTGGCCAGCATCCATGATCGCTTTGGCTTTCAGGCCGATCGGCGTTTGGGCCGCAACTGCGGCGCGCAACATGTCGCCGGTGGAAAGCTGCGGAACGCCAAATTTCTCGACGAGCCGCGTCGCCTGAGTGCCCTTTCCGGCGCCGGGCGGGCCGAGAAGGACAAGCCTCACTTGCGACGACCCTTGAGCTTCGTCTTGCGGATCAGGCCTTCATATTGCTGGGCTTGCATATGGCCGTGGATCTGCGCCACCGTGTCCATCACCACGCTGACGACGATCAGCAGCGACGTGCCGCCAAAATAGAAGGGCAGATTCGCATAGGCGATCAGACCCTCCGGCAGCAGACAGATAATCGCGAGATAGGCGGCGCCGATCACCGTAATCTTCATCAGAACGTCGTCGATGAAGGAAGCCGTGCGCTCGCCGGGGCGAATACCCGGGATAAAGCCGCCGTGCTTCTTGAGATTATCGGCGGTCTCGGTCGGGTTGAACACGATCGCCGTATAGAAGAAGGCGAAGAACACGATCAGACCGACATAGGCCAGCATGTAGAGCGGACGGCCATGGCCGAAATAGGCCGAGATCGTCGCGAAAATGCTGTCGGAGCCGGTCGACTGATAGAAATTGGCGACCGTCGTCGGCAGCAGCAGCAGCGACGAAGCGAAGATCGGCGGAATGACGCCCGATGTGTTCAGCTTCAGCGGCAGGAAGGAACTCTGGCCTTCATAGACGCGATTGCCATGCTGGCGCTTGGGATAGGTGATCAGCAGGCGGCGCTGGGCGCGCTCCATGAACACGATGAAGGCGATGACCAGGAAGGACATGGCGATGACGGTCAGGATCAGGCCTGTCGAGATCGCGCCCTGGCGGCCGAGTTCGAGCGTCGAGACAATCGCCGACGGGAACGCCGCGACGATACCGGCGAAGATGATCAGCGACGAACCATTGCCGATGCCGCGCGAGGTGATCTGCTCGCCCAGCCACATGATGAACATCGTGCCGCCGACCAGCGTCACCACGGTGGTGACGCGGAACAGCAATCCGGGCTCGGTGACGACGCCCTGCTGGCCCTCAAGACCAATCGCCATCGCATAGGCCTGGAACGTGGCCAGCACGACAGTGAGGTAACGGGTGTATTGGTTGAGAACCTTGCGGCCCTGCTCGCCTTCCTTCTTCAGCGATTCCAGCGACGGGAACACCGAGGTCAGAAGCTGAACGATAATCGACGCCGAAATATACGGCATGATGTTGAGGGCGAAGATGGCGCGACGCTGCACCGCGCCGCCGGCGAACATGTTGAACAGCTCCAGCATGCCCTTGGACTGGCCAAAAAAGCTGTTGGCGAAGGCTTCGGGATCGATGCCGGGCAGCGGGATGTAGGTGCCGAGACGATAAACCACCAGAGCGGCGAGAGTGAACCAGATGCGGTTTCTGAGTTCGTCAGACTTTCCCAAAGCGGAGAAATTGACGTTGGCCGCAAGCTGCTCGGCTGCCGATGCCATGGAGGTGACTCCCGTGATGCGCGTCCGTCAGCCGGCGCGTTTTCTTGATTAGGGGACGCGCGACGGTTCTGGCGCGCCCGGCGGACATAGACCGCCATATAAGACAGCACGGCCGCTCTTTCGAGCGGCCGTAGATTTTTATCAGGCCGAAGCGGCTTCGCCGGCCAGCAGCTTCACCGAGCCGCCGGCGCCTTCGATCGCAGCGATGGCGCTCTTGGAGGCCGCCGCCACTTCGAAGGCGAGCTTCGCCTTGATCTCGCCCTGGCCGAGGATCTTGACCCCGTCGCGGGCTTTCGAGATCAGCCCGGCGGCGATCAGCGCGTCCACCGTGACCGTCGCCTTGGCGTCCAGCTTGCCGGCGTCCACCGCCTGCTGGATGCGTCCGACATTGATCTCGTTGTAGTGCGTCGAGAACGGATTGTAGAAGCCGCGCTTCGGGAGGCGACGATGCAACGGCATCTGGCCGCCCTCGAAGCCCTTGATGGCGACGCCGGTGCGCGCCTTCTGACCCTTGACGCCACGGCCGCCGGTCTTGCCCTTGCCCGAGCCGATGCCGCGACCAACGCGCATACGGTTCTTGCTGGAGCCCGGATTGTCGGAAAGTTCGTTGAGTTTCATGGCCGCGTCCTCACTTCTCGCCGACGATTTTGACGAGATGCGCCACCTTGGCGATCATGCCGCGCACTGCGGGCGTGTCTTCAAGCTGGCGGCGACGTCCGATGCGCGTCAGGCCGAGGCCGACAAGCGTTTTGCGTTGGAGTTCCGGGCGGCCAATGGCGCTGCCGGTCTGCTCGACGGTGATGTGTTTGCCCTTCGTCATGATCGAGCCTCCCCTCACGCGTCAACGGCTTCAGCATCGACGCCCTGACGGCGCGACTGAAGAGCGGAGACTTTGAGCGAACGACGCGCGGCGACGGCGCGCGGCGAGTCCTCACGGACAAGCGCATCGAACGTGGCGCGGATCATGTTGTAGGGATTGGACGATCCCTGGCTCTTGGCGACGACGTCATGCATGCCGAGCGTCTCGAAGACGGCGCGCATCGGGCCGCCGGCGATGATGCCGGTGCCGGCCGGAGCGGCGCGCAGAACGACGCGGCCCGCGCCATGGCGACCATGCACGTCATGATGCAGCGTGCGGCCTTCGCGCAGCGGCACGCGGATCAGCGAGCGCTTGGCGGCTTCCGTCGCCTTGCGGATGGCTTCCGGCACTTCGCGGGCCTTGCCGTGACCGAAGCCAACGCGACCCTTCTGGTCGCCGACGACGACGAGCGCGGCGAAACCGAAACGACGGCCGCCCTTCACGACTTTTGCGACGCGATTGATGTGGACCAGACGATCCACAAATTCGCTGTCGCGCTCTTCTCTGTCACGATCGCGACCGCGACCGCCTTCACCTTCACGCGCCATTTTTTCTTCCGTCACTTACGCAGCGCGAACGCCGCTCGCTTCGATCTCGCGCCGACTGCGTGGGCCGGCGCGCATGATTACCTTAAAACTGCAGGCCGCCCTCGCGGGCGCCATCGGCCAGCGCCTTGACGCGGCCGTGATACATGTAGGAGCCGCGATCGAACACGACTTCCTTGACGCCCTTGGCGGCGGCGCGCTCGGCGATGAGCTTGCCGACGACCTTGGCCGCCTCGATGTTGGCGCCGGTCTTCAGACTGTCGCGGTTGGACTTCTCGATCGACGAAGCCGCAGCGAGAGTCTCGCCCTTCTCGTCGTCGATGATCTGCGCGTAAATCTGCTTGGACGAGCGAAACACCGACAGACGCGGACGGCCATTGGCCCGTTCGCGGATCGTCCGGCGCACACGCGCCTTGCGACGCTGCTCGATATTCACATCCTTGGCCATGGCCCCGGTCCTTACTTCTTCTTGCCTTCCTTGCGGAAGATGAATTCGTTCGCGTATTTGACGCCCTTGCCCTTATAGGGCTCGGGGCCGCGGAAGGCGCGGATTTCGGCGGCTACCTGGCCGACCTGGCGCTTGTCCATGCCCGCGATGGTGATTTCCGTCGGTTTCGGCGTCGCGATGGTGATGCCGGCCGGGATCGGATAATTCACGTCATGCGAAAAGCCAAGGGCAAGCTGCAACACTTTGCCCTGAACCGCGGCGCGATAGCCGACGCCGGTGATTTCAAGCTTCTTTTCGAAGCCCGACGTCACGCCGACGACCAGATTGCTGACGCGAGCGCGGGCGGTTCCCCACATGGCGCGGGCGCGTTTACTGTTATCGCGCGGATCGACTTTGATCGCGTTGTCCTGGAGGACCACGGAGACTTCGTCGGGCGCGACAAATTCGAGCTGACCCTTGCCGCCCTTCACTTGAACGAGCTGGCCATCGACCTTGGCGGTGACGCCGGCCGGGATGACCACGGGTTTCTTGCCGATACGAGACATCGCTAAATTTCCTGTTCGCTGAGGCGCAAGGTCAGAAGACCTTGCACAGCACCTCGCCGCCGACATTATTCTCGCGCGCCGCATGATCGGCCATCACGCCCTTGGGCGTGGACACGATGGTCACGCCAAGGCCATTGGCCACACGCGGCACAGCGCCGACAGCCGCATAAACGCGACGGCCCGGACGCGAAACGCGCTCGATCTGCTTGATCACCGGTTCGCCTTCGAAATACTTCAGTTCGACTTCGAATTCGGTGCGGCCATTGCCAAAATCCGTAGACGTGTAGCCACGGATGTAGCCTTCTTCCTTCAGCACGTCCAGCACATGGGCGCGCAGCTTGGAGCCGGGCGTCGACACCTTGTCCTTGCGGCGCATCTGGGCGTTACGAATACGGGTCAGGAGATCTCCCAACGGATCATTGATCGCCATGGTCGCTTCTCCTTACCAGCTCGACTTGACGAGGCCGGGCACAAGGCCGCGCGACCCAAGTTCGCGCAGGGCGATGCGCGACATCTTCAGTTTGCGATAGAAGGCGCGCGGACGGCCCGAGACTTCGCAGCGGTTACGAACCCGGATCTTGGCCGAGTTGCGCGGCAGCTGCGCCAGCTTGAGGCGCGCCTCAAACTGCTCTTCAATCGTCAGCGACTTGTCATTCGCGATCGCTTTCAGTCGCGCACGACGTCCAGCGAGGCTCTTGACGAGCTTCATCTTCTTTTTGTTGTTCTCAATCGCGCTTTTCTTCGCCATGAGTATTCAGCCTTTCGGTATCCGCGTTTGAGGTCCTGGCCTCACTGCCGGAACGGGAAATTGAACGCCTTCAGCAAGGCGCGCGCTTCATCATCTGTTTTCGCCGTGGTGCAGACGATGATGTCCATGCCCAGAATCGACTCCGCTTTGTCGTAGTCGATTTCCGGAAACACGATGTGCTCCTTGATGCCGAGCGCATAGTTGCCGCGACCGTCGAAGGACTTCGGGTTCAAGCCACGGAAGTCGCGCACGCGCGGCAGCGCCACGGTGATCAGACGATCGAGAAACTCATACATGCGCGTCTTGCGCAGCGTGACCTTGGCGCCGATCGGCATATTCTCGCGAACCTTGAAGGTCGAGATCGCCTTGCGCGCACGCGTCACAACCGGGCGCTGACCCGCGATCAGGCCGAGGTCGCCCGCCGCCGACGTCACCTTCTTGGTGTCGTTCACGGCTTCGCCGACGCCCATGTTCAGAACGATTTTCTCGATCTGCGGGACTTCATGCGCGTTCTTGTAGCCGAACTGCTTGGTCATCTCCTCGCGGACGACATCCTCGTAATGTTTCTTCATGCGCGGCGCGGGGGCGCCACCCGCTGCAGGAGCGGCGCTCGCGGCGGCCTTCGGGGCCTTGGCGGCTTTCGGCTTCTTTTCCTCAGCCATCGATCAGTTCTCCGGAACGCTTGGCGACGCGAACCTTGCGGCCGCCGTCGAGAATCTTGAAGCCGACGCGGGTCGCCTTGCCGTCCTTGGGATCGGCGAGAGCGATGTTCGACAGGTCGAGCGCCGCCGGCTTGTTGACGATGCCGGCCTCGCGGTCCTTGGTCTGGCGCTGATGGCGCTTGACCATGTTGACGCCGTCGACGACCGCGCGGTTTTCATCGGGAATCACCCGCAACACTTCGCCGGTGCGGCCCTTGTCGCGGCCAGCGAGAATGACGACCTTGTCACCCTTTTTGATCTTCAGCGAAGCCATTACAGCACCTCCGGTGCGAGCGAGATGATCTTCATGAAGTTCTTCGCACGCAGTTCGCGCACGACCGGCCCGAAGATACGGGTGCCGACCGGTTCGCCCTGCTTGTTCAGGATGACGGCGGCATTGCGGTCGAAGCGGATCGAGGTGCCGTCTTCACGACGCACTTCCTTGGCGGTGCGAACGACGACGGCCTTGTGGACGTCACCCTTCTTCACGCGACCCTTCGGAATCGCCTCCTTGACCGACACCACGATGATGTCGCCGACGCCGGCGTAGCGGCGCTTGGAGCCGCCCAGCACCTTGATGCACATCACGCGGCGGGCGCCGGAGTTGTCGGCGACGTCGAGATTTGTCTGCATCTGTATCATGGCTTGTCCGCCTTTCCGTCCGGTCTGGTTTCGGCCGGAGCCGACTTCGTCCGGAGAACCTCGATTAATCCCTGGAAACGCCCCGACCCTTAGGCCTTTGGCGCGTTTTCGATGACCCGCCAGCGTTTCAGCTTCGAGATCGGCGCCGTCTCTTCGATCGTCACCGTATCGCCGATTTTGATCGCGGCGTCTTCATTATGCGCGTGATAGTTCTTCGTGCGGCGCACCGTCTTCTGGAACAGCGGATGGGTGAAACGGCGCTCGACCTTCACCACTACCGTCTTGTTCTGCTTGTCGCTGACGACGACGCCCTGGAGAATTCGCTTCGGCATGGCGCTGTAACCTTACTTCTTGTCGGTGCGCTTCTGCGCGGCGATGGTTTTGGCGCGCGCAATGTCGCGACGAACGACACGCACACGAGAGGTGTTTTCCAGCTGGCCGGTGGCCCGCTGAAAGCGCATGTTGAACTGCTCTTTCTTGAGCTTCAACACTTCATCGTTGAGTTGATCTTCTGTCAGAGCGCGAAGATCGGAGACGCGTTGCTTGTCTTTCATCTCGTCCCTCTTACTCGGCGATGCGTTCAATGAAACGGGTCTTGATCGGCAGCTTGGCGGCGGCAAGCGTCAGCGCCTCACGCGCCAACGGCTCCGGCACGCCGTCGATCTCGAACATGATGCGGCCGGGCGCAACGCGCACCGCCCACAATTCCGGGGCGCCCTTGCCCTTACCCATACGGACTTCGGTCGGCTTCTTGGAGACCGGCACATCCGGGAAGATGCGGATCCAGACGCGACCGGCGCGCTTCATATGACGCGTCATCGCGCGGCGAGCCGCTTCGATCTGACGCGCAGTGATGCGCTCCGGCTCCAGCGCTTTCAGGCCGAACTGACCAAAGCTCAGCGTGAAGCCGCCTTTCGCGACGCCGGAAATGCGGCCCTTGAAGGCCTTGCGGAACTTGGTGCGTTTGGGTTGCAGCATGATAGGTGCTCTTTAAACTGTTTTCGACGCCTTAGGCGACGTCACGCGGTTCGCGGGGCTCGCGACGACGACGGTCGCGATCACGATCGCCACGTTCGCGGTCACGGTCGCCATGTTCACCGCCAGATTGCTCGGCGGCGCGCTTGTCCTGCGCCATCGGATCGTGCTCAAGGATTTCGCCCTTGAAG
>JALRFG010000309.1 GCA_023253795.1 Methylocystis sp. | reverse complement strand
CGACATGCTGGGACGCGCTCGCAAGGTCGTCGTCACCAAGGATGAAACCACCATCGTGGAGGGTGCTGGTGAGTCCGACGCCATTGCAGGTCGCGTCAAGCAGATCCGCCAGGAGATTGAGAACACCGACTCCGACTACGACCGTGAGAAGCTCCAGGAGCGTCTCGCCAAGTTGGCCGGTGGTGTTGCCGTCATCAAGGCTGGTGCCGCAACGGAGGTTGAGCTCAAAGAGCGCAAGCACCGTATTGAGGACGCCGTGCGTAACGCGAAGGCCGCTGTGGAAGAGGGAATCGTCGCCGGTGGTGGCGTTGCCCTTATCCAGGCCGGTGCCATGGTGTTCGACAAGCTCAAGCTGGTTGGTGACGAGCAAACTGGTGCGAACATCGTCAAGGTTGCAATCGACGCTCCGCTGAAGCAGATCGCTATCAACGCAGGCCACGAGCCCGGTGTTGTCGCCGAGCACGTTCGCGGTCTCAAGGTTGGTCACGGTCTGAACGCCGCAACCGGTGAGTATGTTG
>JALRFG010000308.1 GCA_023253795.1 Methylocystis sp. | reverse complement strand
AAGCTGCTAAACCCCCGATCAACCATCCTCCCTCCATTTCTGCTGTTACGGCCGCCATGAACCTTTTCGATCTTTTTCACGACCGCATCGCCGCCATTCTCAATGACCTCACGGTCGCGGGACAACTGGCGCCCGTCGACGCCGCCCGTTTCGTCGTCGAACCGCCAAAGGATTCGAGCCTTGGCGATCTCGCCTGCAACGCGGCGATGGTGTTCGCGAAAGAGGCGAAGGCGGGTTTTGGCGCGCCGCGCGCCTTCGCTGAAGCCATCTGCGAACGACTGGCGGCCTCTGATGGCGTGGCGGCGGCGGAAGTCGCCGGGCCGGGCTTCATCAACATCCGACTTCAACCCGAGCTTTTCGCCGATGTGCTGCGGGCGGTGTTGCGCGCCCCTGAAAATTACGGCCGCGGCGCAAAGGGTCGCGCCGGCTCCCTGCATGGCAAGGTGAACGTCGAATATGTCTCCGCCAATCCGACCGGCCCGATGCATGTCGGCCATGGTCGCGGCGCGGTGTTTGGCG
>JALRFG010000307.1 GCA_023253795.1 Methylocystis sp. | reverse complement strand
TGGGGTTATTTGGTGAGTTAGTAGAATTAGATAGTGTGGCTGTGTTTGGTTTTCACAAAGAGCGGAAAGTTTATTAGGTGGGTGGTGATTTTTTAGCCCCCCTTACTCCTCTATTGTTCAATGTGATTATTTGAACACAAAAATCAGTAAAGTTGGCTGATTGTGATGTTCATTAAGCAAGGTTTATAATGTCATAAAACATTGTTATTATTATATTTATATCACTTATCCACAACCAATTTTATGATATTCTTTGTAGCACACTTTGTAGCACACCAAAAAAACACGCCAAAAACCCCAATAAAACATTGGAAAATCGTCAATTACGAGTAATCATAATCCTTGTGTCGGGGGTTCGAATCCCTCCTCCGCTACCAATCTTTTCAATAGCTTAGCTAAAAATTCTCCCAAAATACTGTTCGAGGTAGCTTTTTCATATCTAGCTGTTTTCAATGGATGTATTATTCCTAGCTATGCATGTGGCCAGTTTATAGACACAAATCCTGCTTTGTTTCGTTG
>JALRFG010000306.1 GCA_023253795.1 Methylocystis sp. | reverse complement strand
GTGCCTCTGCGTCACCCTGGAGTGCCTTCAGCGCCGAGACGCGAACGACCGGAGCGGTGTCGCCGGGGAACTCGTAGCTGTTGAGCAGGTCGCGAACTTCGACCTCGACGAGCTCGAGGAGCTCTTCGTCCTCGACCATGTCGGCCTTGTTCAGCGCGACGACGATGTAGGGCACGCCCACCTGACGGGCGAGCAGCACGTGCTCGCGGGTCTGTGGCATCGGACCGTCGGTGGCGGCGACCACGAGGATCGCGCCGTCGACCTGTGCGGCACCGGTGATCATGTTCTTGATGTAGTCGGCGTGACCTGGCATGTCGACGTGTGCGTAGTGGCGCTTCTCCGACTCGTATTCGATGTGCGCGATCGAGATCGTGATACCACGAGCCTTCTCTTCCGGCGCCTTGTCGATCTGGTCGAACGGGGTGACCTCGGCGAGACCCTTGGCTGCAAGGGTGGTCGAGATGGCGGCCGTCAACGTGGTCTTGCCGTGGTCGATGTGACCCATGGTGCCGATGTTGACGTG
>JALRFG010000305.1 GCA_023253795.1 Methylocystis sp. | reverse complement strand
ATCCTGATGCCCGCCCTGTCGCCCACCATGGAGAAGGGCAAGCTGGCAAAGTGGCTCGTCAAGGAAGGCGATACGGTGTCGTCCGGCGACATTATCGCCGAGATCGAGACCGACAAGGCGACCATGGAAGTGGAAGCCGTGGACGAGGGCAAGGTCGGCAAGATCCTCGTCGAGGAAGGAACCGACGACGTGGCGGTGAACACGGCGATTGCCGTGCTGCTGGAAGAGGGCGAAAGCGCCGATGACATAAAGGCGGGCGGAAAGGCTGCTGCAGCGCCTGAATCGAAGGCGGAGGCAAAGGCAGAAGCGGCACCGGAACCCAAGGCCGAAGCGTCTGCGCCCAAGGCAGACAGAAAGCCGGAACCGGCAACGCCTGCGCGCGAGCCTGACAGCCGAATCTTTGCATCGCCGCTCGCCCGTCGCATCGCCAAGCAGAACGGCATCGACATTTCCCTGCTGAGCGGGTCCGGCCCGCATGGCCGTATCGTCAAGGCAGACGTCGAAAAGGCTCAGAGGGAAGGCGTTCCG
>JALRFG010000304.1 GCA_023253795.1 Methylocystis sp. | reverse complement strand
GAAGTGGAGCTATTGGTGAGAGAGATGCAAAACTTCTTAAAGATTTCAACGACGCAATCGATACAGCAAGAAAAAATGGAGATATTAGCAGAATCGCAATTAAGTGGTTTGGCTTTGATGCTTCTATGTAAATAATTTTAGATTTGGCGACTAAATACTAGTCGCCAAAATCTTATGGAACTTCTTTCATTTGGTAAAACTGGTTGGGGAGATGAGTTATTTTATGCAACTCTGATGACAGTAGCTGTTTCAATTACAGCTATGTTAATCGGCTTTCTTTTTGCTTTAATTTTTACACCTCTAAAATTATCAAAATTTAAATTATTAAATCTAATTGGAAATTTCTATACAGTAGTTATTAGAGGTGTTCCTGAGTTATTAGTTATCTATTTATTTTTTTTTGGTGGCAGTGGCGCAATAATGTATGTTGCTTCAATTTTTGGATACTACGAATATATTGAGATTAATGCTTTTGTTACTGGCTCGCTAGCTATAGGAATTATTTCTGGCGCATATTCAACTGAGGTT
>JALRFG010000303.1 GCA_023253795.1 Methylocystis sp. | reverse complement strand
TCCGGGAGCCGACTTTTTCGCCTTCGCTCAACCATCTGATCTAAATAGCCTTTCTCAGCTATCTAGGCCAGCCCCTTTTTTTAATTTTTTTCGTAAATTTTACACGCGCCGCCACTCCCGCTCCCCTGCGGCGACTGTGGGAGCAACTGATGAGCACCATGAACCAGCGTCTGAAACATGCGCGCCTGCAAGCCGGGTTCAAAACGGCGACGGCCGCCATTGAACACTGCGGCTGGAACAGCAGCACCTACCGTGCGCATGAAAATGGTCAAAACAATTATAAAATTAAAGACGCGAAAATATACGCCGAAGCCTATGACGTAAGCCCGGTTTGGTTGCTTGTGGGCGAAAACGACGCCGAACAGAAAAAAATCAAAGCCCGGCATAAGCATAATTGCAGTAAGACGATTTATGCAGCGGCGCTTCTATTGAGAGACGATCCGCAAAACTTGGGCGTGTCATCAATTAAGCCAGATAATTGACGCTACAAGTTGGATTGCAGCAAGAAAATTACATGCTGTTTTATCA
>JALRFG010000302.1 GCA_023253795.1 Methylocystis sp. | reverse complement strand
AAGGTCGTCCACGGCAACGGCGAGGTTGTAGAGCGGGCTGCCGTCGGCCCGGGCGATCACCGGGTCGTCGATGTGTACGTGCCGGAAGACGGTGTCGCCGCGGATGAGGTCCTGGATCACCGTCTCCCCCTCGTCGCCGACGCTCAGCCGCACCGCGCCCTCCTCCTCGGGCTCGCCGCGGAAGCCGCGATCGTCGCCGTGCTGCTCCTTGTAGGCCTTGACGTCGTCGGCGGTGGCGGTGGAGCGGTAGGCGTGGCCTTCGGCCAGCAGCTGCTGCAGCACCTCCTCGTGGCGGGCGGCGTGCTCGCTCTGGGTGGCGGCCTCCCCGTCCCAGCCCAGGCCGAGCCACTCGAGGGCCTCGGTGATGTGGGCGACGTTCTCCGGGGTGGAGCGCTCGCGGTCGGTGTCCTCGATCCGCAGGAGCATCTCGCCGCCGGCGTGGCGCGCGGCCAGCCAGTTGTAGAGGGCGGTGCGGGCGCCGCCGATGTGGAGCTGCCCGGTGGGGCTGGGAGCGAAGCGCACGCGCATG
>JALRFG010000301.1 GCA_023253795.1 Methylocystis sp. | reverse complement strand
AATGTCGCCGCCCTTCAAAGTAAGCGTAAACGCAATAGGAAGCCCGCGCAGGCAAGGGAAGGGGCTGGCGGGCGGGAGGGCTCTTAGCCCCCTGAAACCCGCTAAAAACCCGTTTCCGGCCCGCAAAAAGGGGGTAGGAAAATCGGAAAAGCTGTTGTATGAGAACGCCGTTGCCGCTTTAGCTCAGCTGGTAGAGCACCTCATTCGTAATGAGGGGGTCGGGAGTTCGAATCTCTTAAGCGGCACCACTACAATCTCTTCATCGCTAATAATGTTTCATCAGCTCATAATTGTTGTGAGCGGAAGTCTCATACTTATGTCTATCAACTCAAATTATTTCTCCCCTCAAACCATCACGCAGAAACTGGTGAATGGATTATCGCACAGGCAGGTTGCTGATATGTGTGGAACAAGCATCACGCAGATTGAAAAGACTTATTACCATGTAAATCGGCAAATTATGGAAGCTACTGCTTTAGCCGATCACGATATGGATAACAATGGGATTGTGGTGCGGGGTGAATAAAGG
>JALRFG010000300.1 GCA_023253795.1 Methylocystis sp. | reverse complement strand
TGGCAACCTCGCAAAGAGATTGAATCAAATCAAAAGCGATTTGCCAAGATCAGATGATTAAATCAGACCTTCCCTAGGTAAAAGTGTGCACTAGTCTCGTTCGAGAATAATTTAACAGGCGCTCTTTCCTAATGAAACTGATGCGCCACATGTTAGCAAGGTCTCGTTGCCTCGCAAGCGTGGAGATATAAATTCGCCATGAAAATTAATCCTCATTTCGCTTTTGACGTTGGACTCTTCATGGCAATGACGCTCCTGGCAATTGCGCTTGATTTAGCCTTCGCCCCATAGGGCCTTGTCCTCAATCGAGCGTAATATTTCTATAAATAACAATTTTCTAGTTTATGATAAACGCTCGCTTAATTACATTTGATATGAAACCCATTCCGCAAGAGACAAGCTGGTTTCTATGAGCATTTTCCAGATAGTATGAGTAAGGAATGTTTGTTGTTTAATAATATAAAGAGCTCAATGATGGATAAAATAGCCTTTATTATAGACTGGTTAGAGCAATCAAAGCTGCCGCCAGT
>JALRFG010000002.1:13940-39936 GCA_023253795.1 Methylocystis sp. | reverse complement strand
CCAGTGCCGCTCGCCGACGACGAATTCTCGACCATCTCCGAGAATATGACGCTGAATACGTCTGTGACGCTTGGTCTGGTGGCGCTGATCCTGTTTCTTGCGCTGCGTTCCCCCAAGCTCATTCTCGCCGTTCTGGCGACTCTGATCGTCGGTCTGGTGCTGACCGCCGGCCTCGGCATTGTGTTGATCGGGCGCTTCAATCTGATCTCGGTCGCCTTCGCGGCGCTGTTTATTGGCCTCGGCGTCGATTTCGGCATTCAGTTCGCGACGCGTTACCGCGAAGAACGGCATGGCGAAAACGATCTCGATCGGGCGCTTTTGATGGCGACGCGCAACATTGGCGGTTCGCTGACGCTTGCCGCGATCTCTCTGCTCGCCGGCTTTTTCTGCTTCTTGCCGACCGATTTTCTTGGCGTGTCCGAGCTCGGCCTGATCGCCGGACTCGGCATGATCATCGCCTTCATCGTCACGCTGACGTTCCTGCCGGCGGCGATCAAATTGCTGCGGCCGCCGCCGGAGCATGTGCCGATTTACACGGCGTCGCTTGCGGCTGTTGATCACTGGATTCTCAACCATCGCAAATTCGTGCTGATCGCGACGGGAATTGTCGTTGCGGCGGGCGTGCCCTTCCTGCTGCATTTGTCTTTCGACTCCAACCCGATGAATCTGAGAAACCAGAAGCTCGAGTCGGTCGCGACATTCCTGGATCTGGCCAAAGATCCGATGACGGCGCCCAATAAGATCGAGGTGCTGACGCCCTCCATCGAGACGGCGCGCGAACTGGAGACAAAGATCGCGGCTTTGCCGGAAGTCGATCATGTTCATAGCATTGACGTGCTGATCCCCACCGATCAGGACGACAAGCTCGCGCTGATCGCCAAGGCGAAAGACTCGCTCGCCGGCGCGCTGAATCCGACGCATAAGCCGGCGCCGACCGACGCTCAGACGGTCAAGACGCTCATTGACGCTAGCAAGGCGCTGCGTCGCGCCGCCGGCAAGGAGCCGGCGCCGTCAATCACGCGCTTCGCCGATACGCTCGACGCCCTCGCCAAGGCGAGTCCGGAAATGCGGGAAAAGGCTCGCGCTGCGGCTTTCGACTCCTTCCAGAAATTGATGGCCGATCTCGGAGGCGCGCTCAACGCCGAACGTGTGACGCCCGATAATCTGCCGGCCGACCTGCGCGCCGAGTGGATATCGAAAGATGGTCTGGTGCGTCTGGAGGTTACGCCGAAGGGCGACGACAACGACCGCCTTGTGATGACGCAATTCGCTGAAGCCGTGCAGAAGGTGGCGCCCGACGCCAGTGGTCCGCCGGTGATCGTCTCCGAGGCTGGGCGCTCGATCACCAAAGCCTTCCTGCAGGCGGCGCTTTATGCGCTGATCGCCATCTTCATCATTCTTGCCGTCGCCTTGCGTAACCCGCTCGATGTGGCGCTCACGCTGGGGCCGCTGGTGCTGGCGGGCATTATGAGTCTCGAAGCGGCCGATATGGCGGGCATGTCATTGAATTTCGCCAATGTCATCGCTTTGCCGCTGATGTTTGGCGTCGGCGTCGCCTTCCATATTTATTACGTCATCGCCTGGCGAAAGGGCGTGGTGGATATGCTGGCCTCGAGCCTGACGCGGGCGATTTTCTTCAGTTCGCTGACGACCGGCGTCGCCTTCGGCAGTCTCTATCTGTCGAGCCACCCGGGCACGGCGAGCATGGGCGAACTACTGATCATTTCGCTGTTCTTCACGCTCCTGGCGGCCTTCATCATCGTGCCGGCGTTCCTTGGGCCGCCGCGGACGCCTCCGGAGGAGGCTGGCGGTCCGGGCCACTGACGACAATATTTCGTTTTGGGCGCGGAATAGACATCTTCCGGACAAAGGGGTGGCCTATCTCTCGCCGCAATAATTTGAAATGCTCCGCGAAACTGGATCGAATCAGGAACTTGGCTTCATGAAAAAAACCGTTCTTCGCCTCGCCGCCCTGATGGCCATGCTTGGCCCATTCTCGGCGATGGCTGCTGAACCCATTTACGGCGTTTGGGTCCGCGACGGCCATCCGGACGACAAGCTGGAATTCTACGATTGCGCCGGCAAGCTCTGCGCGCGCGGCACCCTGCCGCTGCCGGACGGCTCGCCGGCTCCGGAGATTCTGCGCAAAGCCGCGAAGAATGGCGATAACAGCTGGAAAGGCGATCTGTTCAATCCCGAAGACGGCAAGACCTATACGGGATCGATCACCTATGACTCGACCACCAAGCTCACCCTGTCGGGCTGTTTGATGATCTTCTGCCAGAGCGAAACCTGGACGCGCGTCAGTTTCGCCAGCAAGCCCAAGCCCAAGCCGACGGCGGCGCCGGAAGACAAGCCGGAGGCCAAGGCCGAGGGTAAAGCCGAAGGTAAGGCTGAGGCGAAGTCCGAGGCGAAGGAAGCCGGCAAGGCGCATGAAGCGGCAGGCCACGCCGCAACGGGCCATGCCGGTCATGAAGGCGCCGCTGCTCATGAGGGCGCGGCCAAGGAAGCCGCCAAAGAAGCGACGCCGCACGCCGCGCCAGCGGCGCCAAAGCCCAAGGCGCCGGCCGCGCCAAAACCCAAACCGGCTCCGGCGCCGGCGGACGACCAATAAGCGTACGGACGGGTTGAACGCATCATGTCGCGTTCAACCCTCGCTTCGGGGCGTGCTGGCGGCGGCCGCGTCCCAGCGCAGTAAAATCTTTGTGTATTGCGTTTCTTCACCGCCTGCATGCTCGCGCATGTTGGCGGTCATTGCTTTCCGGGAGCCCTATAACTGACGTTGACGTCAGGGGAATGAACATCTGGAGATGTCAAACTGTTGACCATGGCCACCATGCTTGGCGTTTTCTGGCGGCGTCGCCGGGTGACGAGCGCCTGCGTGCTGGCGATGGTGGTGGGCGGATGCAATCTCGATTGGGAAAAGCCCGATCTCTCGACGCCGCTGCCAGAAAAGTTTCGTGAAGGTAAGGCGAGTTCCGCGAGTCCGATTGCGGCGGGACGTGATTTCGCCGTTAAATTCGGCTCGAAAGAGCTCGTCGGTCTGATTAATCAGGCGCTGGTGGATAATCTCGACATCGCCGTCGCCGCCGCGCGCATTCGCGAAGCCGATGCGCAGGCGCGAATGGCCAGTTCGGCGTTATATCCAAACATTGCGTTGCAAGATATCGCACGCACTAACCGGGCGGCTGGCACGACGCTGAACCTGGCCAATGCGGCCACCGGTTTCAATACAGGCAGCACAAGCAGCAGTTCGCTGACGCCGACGACCAATAAGGGCCGCAATTACGGATTCTTCCAGCTTGGTATTACCGCTGCAAGTTACACGCTTGATTTCTGGGGTGTGAACGAAGACGCATCCTACGCCTCGCGCATTTTGGCGAACTCCAGCAGATTTGCCCGAGACGTTGTCGAGATTTCGGCTGTCACGGCGATTATGAACGCCTATTTCCAGGTGCTGACAGCGCAGGATCGTTTGCGCATTGCGCATAACAATGTCGCCATCGCAGAAAAAGTAAGCGCTGCAGTTCAGGCGCGTTTCGAGGCAGGCACAGCCAGTGGTTTTGACACCGCTCAGCAGGAAGCGGTCGTCGCCCGTCAGCGCGCGACAATACCGCCGCTTGAGCAAGCTATGCGTCAGACATCCAATACCTTGGTTGTTTTGCTTGGACGAACGCCGGAGAGCCTCAAGGTCAAGGGCGGCTCGCTGACAAAGCTTAAATTTCCAAAGATTGATCCAGGCTTGCCCTCGGAGGTTTTGTTGCGTCGGCCAGATGTAGCGCAGGCAGAGGCGCAACTCGCTTCGCAGGAGTTTACCGTCATGCAGGCGCGGGCGGCGTTTTTTCCGCAGCTCACACTTATTGGCCCCTATTACGGCGCCCAGTCCGCTTTGACCTCAAATCTGCTTTCGCCTCAGGCGATGGCCTGGCAGGCGGCGACGCAAATCACGCAGCCGATCTTTGACGGCTATAATCTTCAGGGCAATTATGAAAATGCAAAAGGCCGTTATGCCGAACTCGCCGCTCTTTACCGCAAACAAATTTTGACGGCGCTTTCGGAGACGGAAAACGCCCTGATCGCCGTTAAGGAAACCGGGCTACAACTCAAATTACAAGGCGACGCAGTCTCCGCGACCCGCCGCGCTTTTGAAGCCGCTGACATGCGCTTGCAAGAAGGCATTATTGACGTCGTGGCGATGTCCGTTACTCAAAATGATTATTTTACCGCTCAGGATCAGGAAGCTCTCGTGCGTCTGAATCACTTTCAGGCGGCGACAAGCTTGTATCAGGCGCTTGGCGGCGGCTGGTCGCCGACGACGCGCAATGCTGAAATCGCGCGCGCCAACGCCGCCTATGATGAGAATAAGGGGCCGTGGCCATGAGTCGTCCTGATCGTCGCATTCTTGTCGCCATCGGCGTGCTGGTCTTGTCGCTCATCATCGGCTCGGTCTATCGCGCCGGATATCTGCCGGGATTCCGGGGTGAGAAAGGCGTCGACGAGGGCGGGCGTCATAATCGCGAAGGCGGCGAAGGAGAAGCCGGCGGGCGCGGCGCGCCGGTCAGCGTCACGGCGGCGTCCGCGCGGCTTGCGGATGTGCCGGTGACGATTGACGCTGTGGGCACGGTTCAGGCGTTGAATACGGTGACGGTGCGCACGCAGGTCGATGGCCGTCTCCTGCGTCTGGCGTTTATAGAAGGGCAAGACGTCCACAAAGACGATATCATCGCCGAAATTGATCCGGCGCTTTACCGGGCGCAATATGAACAGGTCTTGGCGAAGAAGGCGCAGGATGAAGCCAACCTCGCCAATGCGCGTCTTGATCGCGAGCGCTATCAGCGACTGGTCGAGGGAAAATTCCTCTCGCAGCAACAATATTCAACCCAAAAAGCGCTGGTGCAGCAGCTTGAGGCGCAGGTGCGCGCCGATCAGGCGGCGATCGACAGCGCCAAGACAACCCTCGATTACGCGACCATTCGCGCGCCTATCGATGGCCGCGCCGGCATTCGTCTGGTTGACGTCGGCAATCTGCTGCGCGCTTCCGATCAGAACGGCATTGTCGTCATCACCCAGATCAAGCCGATCTATGTGATGTTCACCCTGCCGCAGCAATCGCTCGCCGCCGTTCAGAAGGCCAAGAACGAAGGTGTGGCGCAGGTTTTCGCGCTGGGTCAGGATAATGCGACGCAATTGGCGAAAGGTGAGCTCGCAGTCGTCGATAATCAGATCGATCAGCTTACCGGCACGGTGCGCCTCAAGGCGGTGTTCCAGAATGAGGACCTGTCGCTGTGGCCGGGACAGTTCGTCAATGTGCGCCTGATGCTGGAGACGATCAAGCAGGCGACGGTGACGCCAAGTCCCGCAGTTCAGCGCGGCCCCAACGGCGCTTTTGTCTATGTGCTCGGCGAAGATGGCCTCGCACATATGCGTTCGGTGACGACTGGACGACAGGATGAGGCTTTGGTCGTCATTCTCTCCGGAGTTAAGCCCGGAGAGACGGTGGTCGTCAGCGGATTTTCGCGTCTTTCCGACGGCGCGAAGGTGCGGGTGATCGACAATGGCGGTTCGGAGAACGCTGGCGCCGGTGGCCGAGAATCTTCCGGAAAAGGACGTCCGACCAGCGATACGCGGAGCGATGGCGCACCGCGTTGACCTTCGTTGGGCGCGTCACGACATAAAGGAGGGCGATAATCGCCCGGAAAGTTATCTGACGCGGCATGAATGTTTCGGCACCCTTTATCAAACGGCCGGTGGCGACTTCGCTGATCGCCCTCGCAATGCTGCTGTGCGGCCTTCTGGGTTATCTGCGCCTGCCCATTTCGCCGCTGCCGCAGGTCGATTTCCCGACCATTCAGGTGACGACCCAACTGCCGGGCGCAAATCCGGAAACCATCGCTTCGTTGGTGACAGGCTCGCTGGAGCGGCAATTTGGGCAGGTGCCGTCGCTCACCAGCATGTCGTCGCAGAGCTCCTTCGGCCTGTCGCAGATCACCCTGCAGTTTAATCTTGATCGCGATATCGATTCCGCCGCGCAGGACGTGCAGTCCGCGATCAACGCCGCCGCCTCGACGCTGCCGAAGAATCTGCCTTATCCGCCGGTGTATGCGAAGGTGAACCCGGCTGACACGCCGATCATGACGCTGGTGCTGCGTTCCAAAACAGCCAGTTTGCGACAGCTGAGCGATTACGCCGATACGCTGATCGCGCCGCAGATTTCGCAGGTTTCGGGCGTCGGGCGGGTCTCTGTGCAGGGCGGTGTGCGTCCGGCGGTGCGGATCGAGGCGGATCTCGCGCGTCTCGCCGCCAATCGCATCGGCATGGAGGATCTGCGCCAGGCGATCGGCGCCGCCAACATCGCAGGCGCCAAGGGATCACTCGATGGCCAGAGACAGGCCTATACGCTCGACGCCAACGATCAGATCTTCGACGCCAAGCAATATGAATCAATCGTGGTCGTGTGGCGCAATAATGCGCCGGTGATGGTGCGCGATGTCGCGCATGTCGTCGAGGGACTGGAAAACGCCCGGGTCGGCGGCTGGTATAATGGCGAGCAATCGGTTGTCCTTGATGTGCTGCGCCAGCCCGGCGCCAATATCATCAACACCGTCGAGCAGGTGAGGGCCGGGCTGCCGAAGCTGCGCGGTTCTCTCCCGGCGGGCCTGTCGCTCGATGTCGTCAGCGACCGCACCGACACAATTCGGGCGTCGATCACGGAGGTTCAGTTCACATTGGTGGTGGCGGCGGCGCTGGTGGTTTTTGTCGTGCTGCTGTTTTTGCGCAACTGGCGCGCCACTGTCGTCGCCGGCGTCAGTCTGCCGCTGTCGATCATCGCCACTTTCGCCATCATGTGGCTTGCGAATTTCTCTCTCGATAATTTGTCGCTCATGGCGCTCACAATCGGCACCGGCTTTATCGTCGACGACGCCATTGTGATGATCGAAAACATCGTCCGTAATATTGAGGAAGGCAAGACGCCGTTTCAGGCGGCGCTGGATGGCGCGCGCGAAATTGGCTTCACCGTCGTGTCCTTGACTGTGTCGCTGGTCGCGGTGTTCATTCCGCTCTTGTTCATGACCGGCGTCGTCGGCCGCATGTTCCGGGAATTTGCGCTCACGCTGACCATCGCGGTCGTGGTTTCTGCGATTATTTCGCTGATGCTGACGCCCATGCTGTGCGCGACGCTCCTCAAGCGTCCGCCGCCGCATACGCCGACAGGCTGGGATATTGCGTCCCTTTGGCTTGATCGTCTCTATTATCGCTCGCTTGACTGGGCGATGCAGCGTGAGAAGCTCATGCTCGGCCTGACGGCGGGAACGCTGGCGCTGACGATTGTTTTATTCATTTTTATTCCAAAAGGGTTTTTGCCGCGTCAGGACACCGGGCAGCTCAACGTCGTGATGGAGGCGTCGCCCGACGCCTCTTTCGAGCGCATGAAAGAGCTGCAGGCAAAGGTCTCACAGGTTTTCCTGCATGACCCTGATGTGACCAATGTTGTTTCGGTTCTGGGCGTCGGTCCGCTGAACGCAACGACAAATGTCGCGCATATGACGGTGATCCTGCGCGATCGGGCGACGCGCGCCAGCGCCGGCGTGGTGGCTGATCGCCTGCAAATCGCCGCAGAGCATGTGCCGGGCGCGACGCTTTTCATTCAGCCAGTTCAGGATATTCAGATCACGACGCGCCAAAGCCGGTCGCAATATCAATATACGCTGACATCGGCCGATAGTAATGAATTAATGATGTGGTCCAATCGGCTGGTTGAGCAATTGCGCAAAACGCCGGGCCTGCGCAATATCGCGGCCGAAACGCAGGATGGCGGCTTACGGGCGCTGATGCGCATTGATCGGGATAAAATGGGCCGGCTCGGCATCAGTGCGCAGAATGTCGATGATGCGCTGAATGACGCCTTTGGCCAGCGCCAGATTTCAACAATCTACACCCAGTCCAACCAGTATCGCGTGATACTGGAGGCGGCTTTGCAGTATCAACATGACGCCGCCGCGCTGGAGAAGCTCTATGTGTCGCCCATGGGTGGCGGTCCGCAGACTCCGTTGGGCTCATTCGTGCGGATTGAACATGCGGCGGCGCCGCTCTCGATTGCGCATCAGGATCAGTTTCCCGCATCAACCATCAGTTTCGATCTTGCCAAAAATGTTTCTCTCGGGCAGGCGATGAAAATTCTATCGCGCGCGCAGCGCGAAATCGGCATGCCGTCATCGGTCGTGGGCGTTTTTACCGCCGATGCGGCGGAATTTGATAAATCCATCGCCGGCGCGCCATGGCTTATTCTGGCGGCGATGTTTGCGATCTATGTCGTGCTGGGCGTACTCTATGAAAGCTTCGCCCATCCCTTCACTGTTTTGACCACTTTGCCCTCGGCCGGCGTCGGCGCATTGTTGGCGTTGATGTTGTTTCGCATCGATCTTTCGGTTGTCGCGCTGATTGGCGTCGTGCTTCTCATGGGCATCGTCAAGAAGAACGCAATCATGATGATCGACTTCGCGCTAGAGGCCGAGCGTGATGAGGGGCTTTCTCCGCGTGAGTCTATTGTGCGCGCAGCGCAATTGCGTTTCCGCCCGATCATGATGACGACGCTGGCGGCGTTGCTAGGTGCGCTGCCGCTGGTGATGGCGCATGGTCCGGGCAGCGAATTGCGTATTCCACTCGGCGTTTCGATTATCGGCGGTTTGCTGCTCAGCCAGGCGTTGACGCTCTATACGACGCCGGCGATCTATCTGGCAGTCGATCGGCTGCGTCGACGTGCGCCCATGATGAGGCAGCATAACAGCGACGAGGCCGTTGCGCCTGAGAGCAAGGAAAGTCGGGAGGCGAAGGAGTGAATATCTCCGAGCCTTTCATTCGGCGACCTGTCGGCACGACGCTTCTCGCCGTCGCCTTGTTCATTATCGGCGTTGTCGCTTATTTTTCTCTGCCTGTCGCCAGCCTGCCGGCGATTGACTTTCCGATCATCAATATTACGGCGACGCGTCCCGGCGCGGATCCGGCGACCATGGCGGCCTCAGTCGCCGCGCCGCTGGAGCGCCGCCTGTCGGGCATCGCTGGCCTGAACGAACTCACTTCGACCAGTTCGCTCGGTTCAAGCCAGATTACGGCGCAATTTGATATTACGCGTAATCTTGATGCGGCTGCACGCGATGTACAGGCGGCCATTAACGCCGCAACGCCTGATTTGCCGCTCGATTTGCCGATGGCGCCGACCTTCCGCAAGGCGAGCATGTCGAGCGCGCCGGTTCTGGTGTTAGCGCTCACTTCCGAGACCTTGCCCACGAGCGCGGTGTTCGACGCGGCCGATACCGTGATTGCGCAGCGCATTTCGCAGGTGGCCGGCGTCGCCGAAGCGCGCATCACCGGCGCGGAGCAGCCGGCGGTGCGCATTCAGGTCGATCCGGCGCGGTTGGCGGCGATGCAGTTGAGCATCGACGCCGTCGCCAATGGCTTGATCGCCGCCAATGCGCATTCCGCCGTTGGCGCGCTGGCGGGTCCCTTTCAGGAAATGACGCTCGCCACAACAGATCAGCTTTCGACCCCAGAGGATTATCGCAATATTGTGATTGCATCGCGCCATGGCGTTGTCGTCAAGCTTGGCGATGTCGCGACGGTCGAGCGTGGCGTCCGCAATCGCATGTCGGCCGGCTGGTTCAATGGCAAGCCGGCCGTGTTGATCCTGATCACCAAGCAGCCCAGCGCCAATGTTGTGGAAACGGTCGATCATATCAAGGAATTGCTGCCGCAGATGCAGCAATGGGTTCCTTCCGGCGTCAAGATTAATATTCTCTCCGACCGCACCCAGAGCATTCGCGCCAGCATCCACGACATTCAATGGACGCTGACGCTCTCGGTCACGCTCGTGATGATGGTGGTGTTCGTATTCCTGCGCCGCGCAACGCCCGTCATCGCCGCCGGAATCACCGTGCCGCTGTCGCTGGTCGGCGCCTGTGCGGCGATATGGGCGGCGGGATTCTCGATCAATAATCTGTCGCTGATGGCTTTGACGATTTCCGTGGGCTTTGTTGTCGACGACGCCATTGTCATGATCGAGAATATCGAAACAAATATTGAAAACGGGATGGGGCGTTTCGAGGCTGCGCTGGCGGGGTCGAAGCAAATCGCCTTTACGGTTTTTTCAATTACGCTTTCGCTTATCGCCGTTTTCATACCGCTTCTGTTCATGGAAGGCGTGATGGGGCGGCTGCTGCGCGAGTTTTCGATGACTCTTGTTTTCGCGATCATCATTTCCATGGTTGTTTCCCTGACTGTGACGCCGATGGTCTGCGCATGGATGCCGGTTTTCCGACGCAGGAATGAAACATGGCTGGATCGCACGATCGAGAATGCGCTGGATCGTATCATTGATCTCTATGCGCGTAGTTTGCGGCCTGTGGTCGGTCACCCTTGGATAACGCTGGTTGTTATTCTTCTCACCCTTGGCGGAACTGTTCAGCTTTATCGAACGATTCCCAAAGGGAATTTGCCGCAGGATGACATCGGTCTGATCAACGGCTCGACAGAAGCGGCCCCGGACGTCTCTTTTGCAGAAATGGCGCGCTTGCAGAAACGCGCGACAGAAGTTTTGATGAATGATCCAGATGTCGCCAATGTCGGATCTTTTATCGGCGCGCCCGGATTAACGGCGGCCGCCAATCAAGGCCGCATCTTCGTCGCGCTCAAGCCGATGGGGCAGCGCAAGGCGACAAGCATGGAGGTGATTGCGCGCCTGCGGCCACAATTCGCCAAAATCGCCGGCTTGAGCGTTTTTATGCATCCGTCTCAGGATTTGCGTAATGGCGGCCGCTCAAGCAAGGCGCAGTATCAATTCACTTTGTCCGACGCCTCGATTGAAGAGCTTGATGAGTGGCGCGACAAAATTCTCGATAAATTGAAGAAACTGCCGCAGCTCGCCGACGTCACCTCCGACAAGGAGCGTGGCGGCTTGCGCGCTTCTGTGGTGATCGACCGCAATACGGCGTCTCGCATGAATGTGCCGATCGCCTCAATTACGGCGGCGCTCAACAGCGCTTTTGGCCAGCGTCAGGATACGATCATTTATTCGCAGCGCAATCAGTATCGAGTGATTTTTGAAACGCCGCCGTCGCGTCAGCGCGATATACGCGATCTTTCGGGCATCTATGTTTCGGCGACGACCGGCTTGCAGATTCCCTTGACCGCGCTGGCGCATGTAGAGCGCGGGTATATGCCGCTGCTCGTCAATCATCAGGGCGTCATGCCGGCGATCACGCTGTCCTATAATCTGGCCCCCGGCGCGACGCTGGACGGCGCGACGAAGGCGATTGAGGCGGCGATTGAGGAAATGACTTTGCCTGCCGGGCTTCATGCCGGCTTTGCAGGAGACGCCGCGGATTTTCGCAAGGTCGCCGCCGGCATGGCGGTCCTGATTTTGGCGGCGCTTCTCTCTGTATATATTATTCTCGGCATTCTTTACGAAAGCCTCGTTCACCCCATCACCATTATTTCGACGCTGCCCTCGGCGGGCCTCGGCGCGCTGCTGATGCTTGAACTCTTCGGCATGGAATTCACGGTGATCGCCTTCATCGGCATTCTTCTGCTGATCGGAATCGTCAAGAAAAACGGCATTATGCTTGTCGATTTTGCGCTTCAGGCGGAACGTGAACAGGGCGAGTCGGTGCATGATGCGGCGCTGGACGCCGCCCGCGAGCGTTTCCGTCCGATCCTGATGACGACGCTCGCGGCGCTCTTTGGCGCCTTGCCGCTGGCCTTCGCGACCGGCATCGGCGCGGAGATGCGTCGCCCGCTTGGCATCACAATCATCGGCGGCCTGATCCTCAGTCAGGCGATGACGCTCTATACGACGCCGGTGATTTACCTGTTGATGAGCAAGATGCGTCGTTTCCGCAAAGGAGCGGCGAAGGCGACGGACGACGCGGTCGCGATCTAATGGTTTATTGAATCAATTCTGCTGGCGCTTCGAAGAAGAAGCGCAGAACCGGCGCCGCGCCGCAATCCTCAACCGGAATGTGCCAGAATTTTGAGTCGACGGAGGGAAAACGCTCGCGTGGCAGGTGAATTTCCTTCAGCGGCGCAGCATGGCGTTTTCGATCAGCTTGAAGAGTTGCTCTTCGCTCTCGGGCGCGGTCGCGACTTTCATGATGATGTTGTTGGAGAGGGGAAACACTTTGTCGAAAAACTGATCGGCGTTCGACACGGGCATGACGCAATCTCCGAAATGGGGACCGACGACAAGATAGGAATGCGTCCGCCCGATTCCAGCGGCGCGACGCCAATTTCCGCCGAAAATTGTGGCTGCTTTATGGAGTATCTGGCTTGCGGCCCCAGTCGTCCTCAAACAACAACTCGTCCAGCGGCAGACGCGTCGCCCAGCGGCGCACTTCCAGCTCCGGGCGCAGATAGCTTTGGTCGACATAGCCGGCGCAGAGATAGGCGACGATGGCGATTTCCGGCGGGATATTCAGTATTTCCCGCAAATCGGCGTCGCGCAGGATGCTGACCCACCCCATCCCGATCCCCTCGGCGCGGGCCGCTAGCCAGAGATTTTGCACGGCGCAGGCGGTGCTGAGCAGGTCGGTGTCGGGTTGTTGCGTCCGTCCCAGCCCGGTTGCGCCGCGTCGGCTGCGATCGCAGGTGACGCAAATATTCAGCGGCGCCCGCAGGATGCCCTGAAGCTTGAGGCTTCGATAATGCGCCCGCCGGTCTGCCGGCATGATCTGCTCTTCGGCGGCGGCGGCGCGCTCGAAGGCGGCGTGGACGGCGACGCGCTTCGCCGAATCGCGAACCACAATGAAATTCCAGGGCTGCATCAGCCCGACGGAAGGCGCGTGATGAGCGGCGTCGAGAATGCGGCGCAAAACATCCTGCGGCACAACGGTATCAAGAAATTCGTTGCGCACGTCGCGGCGCTCATAAATGGCGCGATAAACAGCGGCGCGCTCTTCCGGAGAAAAGGCGGCGACAGGCGAGAGCTCGCGTTCCGCCTCATCGGCGGTCATCTCGGGATCAATGCTGGTTGGCTGGACGCTGCTCATTTCATCTCCAGCGCCGTTTCTAGCCTGCGCCAGGCCGCCTCGTCACCGGGCAGGCCAAAGCGCAGCCACTCAGGACGCTCGGCGAAGTCGCGCGTCAGAACGCCCTGCGCGCACAGCATATGAAACCATGCGCTGGCGTCGACGTGGCGGGCGAGACGAAACAGCGCCGCGCCGCCAACGACGACAAAGCCCGCCTTGCGCAAGAGCGCGTCAAGGCGCGCAGCGTCCGCCTGTCGCGCATCGGCGGCGGCCTTGAGCCACGCCGCATCCTGAAGCGCGCGCGCGCCAATCGCCAGCGCCGGCCCGCTCACCGCCCAGGGCCCCAGCAGGGCGCGCATGCGCGCCGCGAGATCCGGCGCGCAGAGCGCAAAGCCCAGTCTGACGCCCGGCAGGCCATAGGCCTTGCCGAAGGAGCGCAGGACGATGACGCCTACCTGTGCGGTCAAATCGACGACGCTGTGCTGCGGCGTGAAGTCCATGAAAGACTCATCAATGACCAGCAGGCCGCCGCGTTGCGCCATTCGACGCGCGAGCGCCGTTAATTCCTGCGTGGAGGCGAGACGACCATCAGGATTGTTGGGATTGACGATCACGGCGACGTCGGCGTCGACAAGCCCATCAAGCGTTTCGACTGTCGTGACCTCTGCGCCCGCGTTCCGCCAGCTGGCGGCGTATTCCGCATAGCTGAAACCCAGAATGGCGACGCGTCGAGCCGGAAAAACGCGCGGCAAGAGTTGAATGAATACCTGCACGCCGGCGCCGCTCACCACCTGTGTCTCTGACGGCGACCGATAGGCCAGGCGCGCCGCCGTTTCGATAGCAGCGAAGGCGTCATCGTCGGGCAGGCGAGTCAGAGCGGTGATTGGCCAGTCCTGCGCCGGATAAGGCTGCGGATTGACGCCGGTGGAGAGATCGATCCAGGGTTCCGGCGCATGGGGAAAACGCTTGCGCGCGGCGTCGAGCCGGCCGCCATGCGCCAGTCGGAGCGTGTGCGCCAGGGCGATGGTCATCGCGCCATCTCCCACAGGGCGTCGAGATCAAGATGCGCCGCGCAATGCGCCGCCAGCGCGTCGAGCGTTTCATCGATCGATTGCTCGAAATGCAATGTTGATGACGGCGCGCCGAGATCGCGCAGCAGCGCAGCGCGGAGCGCGTCATTGGCGAAGAGTCCATGCACATAGGCGCCGGCGATACGGCCATCGTGCGACTGCGCGCCGTCGACGCGGCCATCGTCAAGACGCAGCATGGGGCGTGCGCAGTCGGGGCCGGTTGTCTCGCCGACATGCATCTCATAGCCGGAGAAGGGCGCATTATAGCGTGGCGCGTCACCCGCGACATGCGTCAGTTTTTTCTTGTTGGTGAGCGTGGTTTCAATATCAAGCAAGCCAAGCCCCGGCGCATCTCCGCAGGCGCCTTCTATGCCGGCAGGATCGCTGATCCATTGGCCGAGCATTTGATAGCCGCCGCACACGCCAAAGACTTTACCGCCGCGCCGCACATGCGCCTGCAGATCGATATCCCAGCCATTGGCGCGCAAGGCCGCGAGATCGGCGATCGTCGCTTTCGAGCCCGGCAGGATCACCAGCGCCGCGTCGCCCGGCAGAGCCTCTCCCGGTTTGATAAAGACAAGACGCACGCCGGGTTCCGCTTTCAGCGGATCGAGATCGTCGAAATTGGCGATATGCGGCAATAGCGGCGCAACGATTTTAATGTCGCCGCCCGTGCTCGCGCGTTGATCGCGCAGGCTGAAGGCGTCTTCCGCCGGCAGTTTTCCCGCCGCGTCAAAGTAGGGCAGGAGACCAAGCGCGCGCCAGCCGGTTCGCTCTGCGATGAATTGCATCCCTGTTTCAAACAGCGATGCGTCGCCGCGAAATTTATTGACGATAAAACCCGTGATCAGCGCCGCGTCGTCTGCGTCGATCACCGCCTTGCAGCCGACGAGCTGGGCGATCACGCCGCCACGATCAATATCGCCAACGAGAACGACCGGGGTCTGGGCGGCGCGCGCAAATCCCATATTGGCGATGTCATGCGCGCGTAGATTGATTTCTGCGGCGCTGCCGGCGCCTTCAACGATGACAAGATCATTGGCGGCTTTCAGACGCGCGAAGCTGTCCATCACCATCGGCGCCAACCGGGGTTTCCACGCCTGATAGTCGCGGGCTTTCGCCTGGCCGGCGATCTGCCCGCGCACAATGATCTGCGCGCCATTGTCGCCCTGCGGCTTCAGCAGCACCGGATTCATATCGACGCTGGCCGGCAAACGCGCGGCGCGCGCCTGCAAGGCCTGTGCGCGACCGATCTCCCCGCCATCCATCGTCACGGCGGCGTTGTTCGACATGTTCTGCGGCTTGAATGGCGCGACGCGCAAGCCGCGATTGACGAAAGCGCGCGCCAGTCCGGCGACGACAAGCGATTTGCCGACATCCGAGCCCGTGCCCTGAATCATCAACGCCCGGCTCATGACGCCAGAAACGCCATGGCGACGTCTAGATCATGGGTGACGCGCACGTCATCCAGTTTTGGCGGCGCGATCATCACGACCGGGAGGCCGAGCGCGCGCGCCGCTTCGATTTTGGCGTAGGTCAGCGGGCCGCCGCTGTTCTTGCTGACGATGACGTCAAAATCATGTGCGCGCATCAGCTCGATTTCGCTATCGCGCGTGAAAGGTCCGCGATCGGCGATCACCGTGCAGAGGGGCGGCAGATCGACGCGATCCGGTGGGTCGATCACACGCAGCAGATAAGTGTGTTGCGGCGCGGCGCGAAACGCCGAGACGCCCTGTCGGCCAATGGTGAGAAAAACGCGGCGCGCTTTTGCGCCAAGCGCCTGTGCGGCGGCGGCGTTGTCGGCAACCTCGATCCAGTTATCGCCCTCAAGCGGGCCCCAGGGCGCGCGAGTCAAGCGCAGCAAGGGTAGGCCGATCTGCGCGCAGGCTTCACGGGCGTTGATCGACATTTGCGCCGCAAAGGGATGTGTGGCGTCGATCACATGGGTGATGTTTTGCTGCGTCAGATAGGTGGCCAGCCCTTCGGCGCCGCCAAAGCCGCCGACGCGCGCTGGCAGAGCTTGCGGTAGAGGCGCGCTTGTGCGGCCGGCGAGCGAGACTACGCCCTCAATTTGCGGCGTGGCGGCGATGCGTTCAGCGAGCGTGCGCGCCTCATGCGTGCCGCCCAGCAACAAGACATGGGCGCGCATTGCTGGCGCCGGATGCGCAAGTGACGGTCTGGCGGAAGCCGGAGAACGGTTCGGAAGAGCCACCTGATGATCCCGCGACGACCGTTACTCGGCGGCCAGTTTGAGCGCCGTCGCCGGCTGACGATATTCGGCGAGAAGGCGCGTCCGTTCCGCGTCGGCGGCGGCGACATGACGTCCCTTGATATGGCCGAAGCCGCGAATTTTTTCGGGGATGCGCGCAAGGGCGACGGCGGTTGTGTGATTTTCCGGCGTCAGCGATTTCGCGAATTCGTCGAGCATCGCTTCGTAATCCGACAACAGGCGGCGCTCGACGATGCGGTCATTGTTGAAGCGGGTGATGTCGATCCACGAGCCGCGCAGCCACTTCAGCCGCGCCAGCACTTTCATCACGCCGAACATCCAGGGACCGAAGGTCATTTTCCGCGATCCGCCGAAATCGGTCTTGCGTTGCAGGAACGGGATCGGCGGCGCGAGATGTAATTCGAGGCGCAGGTCGCCTTCGAAGGTTTCAGAAAGCTGGCGCTGGAAAGCTTCGCTCGTGTAAAGCCGCGCCACCTCGAATTCATCCTTGAACGCCATCAGCTTGAAGAGATAGCGCGCGACCGCCTCCGTGAGTTCGTGAGAATTCGGCGCGCAGGCGGCTTCAAGGGCGGTTATCTGCTCCACGCGTGCGCGATAACGGTTGGCGTAAGCCTGATCCTGATAGTCGGCGAGAAAAGCGGCGCGGCGCTCGATAATTTCAGCAAGAGATTTTGATTTTTTGCGCGCTTCGGATGGCAGGCGCAGCGTTTCGACAACTGCTTCGACGCTGCTCAGATCATGCGCGGCGCGGCGGCCCCAGAGGAACGCCGATTTATTCATCGGCACGGATTCGCCATTGAGTTCGATGGCGCGCAGCAAGGCGGCTTCGGTGAGCGGCAGATAGCCTTTTTGCCAGGCGTAACCGAGAATGAAAATATTGGCGGCGATGGAGTCGCCGAGCAACGCCTGCGCCATTGCAGTGACGTCGATAAAGCAGGTCTCCGGTCCGCCGGCGCGACGGATCGCCTGTTTGACGGCCTCGGACGGCAGAACGAAGTCGGGATTACGTTCGATGTCGCCGGGAAACACTTCGGCGCTATTCACGATAATCGCCGTTTTGCCGCGCTCGACGGCGGAGAGCACGTTCTTGGCGCCGGCGACAACAAGATCGCAGCCCAGCAACAGATTGGCTTCACCGGCGGCGATGCGGATCGCATGCACATCTTTCGGCGTGTGTCCGATCTTCACATGGCAGTAAACCGCGCCGCCCTTCTGGGCGAGGCCGGCCATGTCGATCACGCCGACGCCCTTGCCTTCAAGATGCGCGGCCATGCCGAGAATGGCGGAGACTGTCACGACGCCGGTGCCGCCAAGGCCAGCGACAAGCACGCCGTAAGGCGTTGCGCCGATCTCGGCGATGCGCGGTTCCGGCAGCGCGGGCTGGCCGTTGGCGTCTTCCCGGCTCGGCAGCGGCGCTTTTTTCATCCGGCCGCCACGCACGGTGACAAAGCTCGGGCAAAAGCCTTCGAGGCAGGAGAAGTCCTTGTTGCAGGCGGATTGATCGATGCGACGTTTGCGGCCGAATTCCGTCTCAAGCGGCTGCACCGCGACGCAATTGGAAGCCGTGCCGCAATCGCCGCAGCCTTCGCACACCAGTTCGTTGATGATGACCCGCGCGTCAGGATCGGGCATTTGCCCGCGCTTGCGCAGACGACGCTTCTCGGTGGCGCAGGTCTGGTCATAGATCAGGACGGTCACGCCCTCGATCTCCGACAATTCGCGCTGCACCTCATTAATCACATTGCGGTGATAGATGGTCAGCCCCGGCGGCCAGATGGCGTCGGCTGGATATTTGCCGGGCTCATCGGTGACGAGCGCAATTTTTTTTACGCCTTCGGCCGCCATCTGATGCGCGATGGCGTCGACGGTGAGTTCGCCTTCATGCTTCTGGCCGCCGGTCATGGCGACGACGCCGTTATAAAGAATTTTGAAGGTGATGTTGGTTTTGGCGGCGACCGCGAAACGAATGGCGAGCGAGCCGGAGTGATTATAGGTGCCGTCGCCGAGATTCTGGAACACATGGTTGCGTGTCGAGAAAGGCGCTTCACCGATCCAGTTGGCGCCTTCGCCGCCCATATGGGTGTAGCCCTCGGTCGAGCGATCCATCCATTGCGCCATATAATGGCAGCCGATGCCGGTGTAGGCGCGCGAACCAGCGGGCACATGGGTCGAGGTGGAGTGCGGGCAGCCGGCGCAGAAATGCGGCACGCGCACGGTGACGTCGGTCATCGTCTTGCGACGATCCTGCAGGCTTTCGAGCCGCAGCACGCGCGCTTCGATGTCGTCGCTGGGATGATATTTCAGCAAGCGCCGTCCCAGCGCGATCGCAATGTCATTGGCGTCGAGCGCGCCCTTGACCGGGAACAGCCAATCGCCGTGCTCGTCTTTCTTGCCGATGCATTGCGGCTGATGCGGCGAGCCATAAAGCTCTTCGCGTAGCTGCACCTCGATCAGCGAGCGTTTCTCTTCGACAACGATGATCAGATCGAGGCCATCAGCGAATTCGCGAAGCCCTTGCGGCTCCAGCGGCCAGGGCGCGGCGATTTTGTAAAGTCGCAGACCGAGATCATTGGCCCTGACCTCGTCAATGCCGAGATCGTCCATCGCCTGACGCACGTCGAGATAGGATTTGCCGACAGTGATGACGCCGATTTTCGGATTCGCGCCGCCCGATGTGATGATGCGATTGAGGCGATTGGCGCGGATATAGGCGAGCATCGCGTCGCGCTTGCTCTCCTGTAATCTTTCTTCCTGCGCCAGCACCGGATCGCCGGGGCGAATGTTCAGCCCGCCTGTCGGCAGAACGAGGTCCGCTGGAATGATCGGCGTGATGCGATCGATGGAACCGTCGACGGAGGCCGTCGACTCGACTGTGTCCTTGAGCAGTTTGATGCCGACCCAAACGCCGGCGAAGCGCGACATGGCGAAGCCATGCACGCCATAATCGAGAATTTCCTGCACGCCGGCCGGCGACAGGATGGGCATCATCACATCGACGAAGTGATAATCCGACTGATGCGCCGTCGTTGACGACTCGGCGGTGTGGTCGTCGCCCATCAGCGCCAGCACGCCGCCGTGCTTGGATGTGCCGGCGAGGTTCACATGACGCAGCGCGTCGCCGCTGCGGTCAACGCCCGGTCCCTTGCCGTACCAGATCGAGAAGACGCCGTCATATTTGCCTTCGCCGCGCATCTCCGCCTGTTGCGCGCCCCAGATGGCGGTGACGGCGAGATCCTCATTGAGGCCCGGCATGAAGGTGATGTCATTGGCGTCGAACAGCGCTTTGGCGCGATGCATTTGCGCATCGACGCCGCCCAGCGGCGAGCCGCGATAGCCGGTGATGTATCCCGCCGTGTTCAGGCTGGCGCGTCGGTCGCGCTCCTTTTGCATCAGCAACAGGCGAACAATGGCCTGTGTGCCGGTCAGCAGGATACGCGGACGCGACAGATCAAAGCGATCGGAAAGCGACTCCGCGCCAAAGGCGGCGCCGGTTTTCAAGTCGCCGGCGATGCTGTCCGCCATGCAATAACTCTCCTGCGCGAAACGGCCCTGCGCATAAGCGCGCGCCGATGACGCAAAGAACAACGAGGAACGAGGACGCTCACCCGAAAAAGGCCCAACAAGGGGCGGCCCGAACGCGGCCCAGACCCTGACCTGCGACCTTGTCGCCGGGGGCCAACGCGAAAAACGCCCTACGCGCGGCCCTTCCCTTCAAGTTTACGCCAGTGGACCAGTGTTTTTCAAGGACGGATCCTCGGTCATACACAAGCTGTCAGGCGCCGGTTGCGCCCTGTTTTCGCCGGCTTTGAGCGACTATATCGAGGCTGATGATCCGGCTTTTCTCGATCCTGTTTGGCCTGCTGGCGCTCCTCGCCGGCTCCGGCGCAGCGACTGCGCACCCGCATGTCTGGGTGGCTGTGCGCAGCGAAGTGGTCTTCGACAAGGATGGCAAGATCCTGGGCGTGCGCCACGCCTGGGAGTTCGACGAAATGTATTCCGCCTTCGCCACGCAGGGGCTTGGCAAGGACGGCAAACCGCCGACGCGCGCCGAGCTGGAGCCTTTCGCCAAATCCAGCACGGAAACTCTCTCTGAGTTCGATTACTTCACTTTCGCCAAACAAAACAATGCGAAAGTCGATTTCAAGCCGCCGCAGGACGTCTATATGGAGGCCGATGACAAGCGCAATGTGACCCTGCACTTCTTTTTGCCGCTGGAGGCGCCAGTGGCGGCGAAAAAGCCGTTCTCCTTCCAGGTTTATGATCCAACCTATTATGTTTCCTTCGGATTGGAGAAGCAGGAGCCGGTCAAACTCGCCAAGGCGCCGACCGGCTGTTCGATCAGCCTTGTCGATCCTGGCCCCTTGGTGGCGGCCGACAATCAGAAGCTGAGCGAGGCCTTCTTCCAGAACATGTCGCCCGGCGCCGATTTCGGCATCAAGCTCGCCACCCGCGCGATCGTGGCTTGTCCGTGAATCGCCGTAGTAGTCTGTTTTTACTGGCGCTGATCGGGTTCGTCGGTGCGGCGGCGCTGGTCGAGCCGGCGCTCGGCCAGCAACGGCATCCGTTTTCGGTGGGCGGGACCGAGGCGGCGGGCGCGGCAGGCGGGCTTGCTGGCCTTATTCTGTCCTGGCAGGCGAAATTTCATACGGCGCTTCAGGCGGCGGCGCGCGGGCTGAAGGATGATCCTGCCGCTCTCACTTTATTGTTAAGCTCAAGCTTTGCCTATGGCGTGTTTCACGCCGCTGGCCCCGGTCACGGCAAGGCGGTGCTGACCTCCTATATGATCGCCAGCGAAACCGCCTTGCGTCGCGGCTTGCTGCTCGCCGGACTCGCAGCCTTGCTGCAGGGGGCGGTCGCCATTGTCCTCGTCGGCGTGGCCGCGCTGCTGTTTCGGGCGACGGCCGGCGAGATGAATGACGCCGCTCAATGGATCGAAGTTTTGAGCTATGCGGCGATCGCCGCGCTCGGCGCGCGTCTGGTCTTCACCAAGGGCCGCGCCTTTTACGCCGCCCTTCAGGCGCCAGCGGTGGCGCCCGCCAACCGTTTCGCCTGCGAGGCGATTGACGATCCCGCGCATGTCCATGGGCCGGATTGCGGGCATTATCATGCGCCGGACCCGACGACGCTGACCGGTCCGTCGTTTCGCTGGCGGGACGCTGTCGCCACGGTGATTGCGGCGGGGCTGCGTCCCTGCTCCGGCGCGATACTGGTTTTGGTTTTCACGCTGTCGCAAAACATGTTCGCCGCTGGCGTCGCCGCCGTGCTGGCGATGTCGGCCGGAACGGCGCTGACCACCGGCGCGCTGGCGAGCCTGGCGGTTTACGCCAAGAGCGCGGCCATGCGCTGGAGCGGCCCGGAGTCGCGTCGCGCGCTGCTGATCGGACGCGGCGCCGAATTGGTCGCTGCGCTTATCGTCTTGCTGATGGGCGGCGCATTGCTGGCCGGCTATGGCCTGTCGCGCGCCGGCTCCTGACGCAGCTTTCTTGCGTTTCTTGCGTGTTGCAGTGGTTTTTGCCGTCCCGTTCCCAATTTATGTAAGAAAGAAGCCGGCGAACCCGCGCACATCGTTTCGCGCGACTTCGGGAACAAGATGATGTCGCACATCGAATACGACGATCCCTATGCGCAGCGACCTTGGCTCGCCGCCTATCCGGGCGCTGTGCCGACCGATATCGGCGCGGAGGACTATTCGACGCTTGTCGATATGTTCGAGGCCAGCGTTGCGACTTACGCCGACCGACCGGCGATGGAGAGCTTCGGCGTTCGTCAGAGTTTTCGCGAAATGGGCGTCGCGGCGCGTCAGGTTGCGGCGTGGTTGCAAGCACGTGGACTTGTCAAAGGCGACCGCGTGGCGATCATGTCGCCCAATGTGCTCGCTTATCCGGCGATCCTGTTTGGCGCGTTGCTCGCCGGCGGCGTCGTAGTCAACATCAACCCGCTCTATACGCATAGCGAACTTGAGCACCAGATCAACGACGCCGGCGCGCGCTTTCTGTTTATCTTCGAGAATTTCGCGCATACCGTTCAGGCGGCATGGCCAAACATCAGCGTCGAGCAGGTCGTCGTTGTGCGTCCCGGCGATCTGATGGGATTGAAGGGGCTGCTGGTGAACGCCGTGTCGCGTTACATCAAGCGACAGGTTCCGGCCTATGCCATTCCCGGCGCCATCGATTTCGTGCAGCTTCTGCGCGCCAGCGCCGGGTTGCAGTTTACGCGGGTTGATGTCGGACGCGACGATATCGCTTTTCTGCAATACACCGGCGGCACAACCGGCGTCGCTAAGGGCGCGATGCTGTTGCATCGCAATGTCGCCGCCAATATCGCCCAATCATGGGCGTGGCTGCGCTATCACATTGAGCCAAAGGGCCCGCACACAATGGTGACGGCGCTCCCGCTCTATCACATCTTCGGGCTGACCGCCTGCTGCCTGTTGCTGGTGAAGATCGGTGGCTGTTGCCTGCTCATCGCTAATCCGCGCGATCTCGGCGGTCTGATCGGGACAATGCGCAAGAACCGGTTCACGCTGTTTTCCGGCGTGAACACGCTTTACGCGGCGCTGGTCGATCATCCCGATATTGGCAAGGTCGATTTTTCCGCTCTTGTGCATAGCGTGTCGGGCGGCATGTCGACCCAGCAGATTGTCGCGCATCGCTGGAAGACGCTCACTGGCCAACCGATTATTGAAGGATACGGCCTGTCGGAAACCTCGCCGATTCTCACGATTAATCGACCGGATATCGCCGAATTCACCGGCGGCATCGGTTATCCGCTGCCCTCGACGCAGATTTCCCTGCGCATGCCGGATGGCGGCGTCGCGCCGCCCGGCGAACGTGGCGAGCTAGTCGCAAAAGGCCCGCAGGTCATGCCGGGCTATTGGCACCGCGCGGACGAGACGGCGAAAGTCATGACATCCGATGGCTATTTCCGCACTGGCGATATCGCCGTGATGGAGCCAGGCGGCATGTTCAGGATCGTCGATCGGCTCAAGGATATGATCCTTGTTTCCGGCTTTAATGTTTATCCCAACGAGGTTGAGGAAGCGCTCAGTCAGCATCCCAAGGTGAAAGAGGTCGCTGTCATCGGCGTGCCCTTCGCGCATTCTGGCGAAGCCCCGGTCGCCTTTATTGTGCCGCGCGATGCGACGTTGACGGTGCAGGAATTACGCGTCTTTGCGCATGAGCAACTGACCAATTACAAGACGCCGCGTTATTACGAATTTCGCGATACGCTGCCCAAGAGCAATGTCGGTAAAATTTTGCGCCGGGCGCTCAAGGAGGAGTTTCTCACACGGCACCCTGTGTTGGCGCCGCAGGAAGCGCATGAATCTGAAGTGCAGACTTAAGCTTTTGGCTCTTTGTCGCGGCGGCCGAAATCCGGCGCAGACGTATCCTGTCCCTGTTCAATGATCGAACGCCGAATAGCGCGCGTGCGAGTGAAAAATTCGAACAAAGCGTCGCCGTCGTTGAGGCGGATCATTTTCTGCAAGGCGCTTAAATCTTCGTTGAATCGTCCGAGCATTTCCAGAACCGCCTCGCGGTTGTTGAGGAAAATGTCGCGCCACATGGTCGGGTCGGAGGAGGCGATGCGGGTGAAATCGCGAAAGCCCGAGGCCGAGAATTTGATCACTTCCGAGCGCGTCTGTTCGCCGAAATCATCCGCTGTGCCGACAATGTTATAAGCGATCAGATGCGGCAGATGGCTGGTCAGCGCCAAAACCTTGTCATGATGCGCCGGACTCATTCTTTCGACTTTTGCGCCAATCCGCGTCCAGAAGTCGTCCAGTCTGGCGACAGCATCGGCGTCAGCATTTGCCGGCGGCGTCAGAATGCACCAGCGATTACAAAACAGCGTCGCGAAGCCGGCGTCGGGGCCGGAGAATTCCGTGCCGGCGATCGGATGCGCCGGCACAAAATGAACCTGCGCCGACAAATGCGGGACGACTTGTGCAACAACGGCGCCTTTCACCGAGCCGACATCGGAGATGATCGCGCCGGGTTTGAGATGCGGGGCGATCTGTTTGGCGACCTCGCCGCAAACGCCGACCGGCGTGCAGATAATCACCAGATCGGCAGTTTTCACCGCATCTGCGATATCGTCCTCGACAACGTCGGCGATGCCAATTTCGCGCACCCGCGCGCGCACGTCCGGCGCGGCGTCGTAGATCACGATGCTGTGCGCGGCGTTAAACTCACGCGCGGCGCGGGCGATCGACGAGCCGATCAGTCCGGCGCCGATCAACGCGAGGCGTTCAACGACTGCGTCAGACATGCGCGGTTCTTTTGGCTGCCGCTGGCGTCTGCGCCCTGAATTCGCGCAAGGCGTCGACGACAAGCCGGTTGGCTTCCTCGCTGCCGATGGTGAGGCGCAGGAATTCGCCCATGCCATAGGCCTTGATGGCGCGCAGGATCAGCCCGCGTTCGGTAAGAAAATGATCGGCGTCATCGGCGGTCTGTCCCGGCGTGTCGGGAAAGCGAATGGCGATGAAATTGGCGACGCTGGGCAGAACTTCGAGACCAAGCGCGGTGATCTCCTGTGTGAGCCATGGCAACCAGCGGGAGTTATGCGCGATGGATTTTTCAATATGCCCGACATCCTCAAGCGCGGCGATGCCGGCAGCGGAGCCCAGGCTCGACACATTGAATGGCGGGCGAATGCGGTTGAGCGCGTCGACGATGTGATCGGAGCCATAGCCCCAGCCAATGCGCAGCCCGGCGAGGCCGTAAATCTTCGAGAAGGTGCGCGTCATCACGACATTGTCGAGCGCATCGACAAGTGCGACGCCCGCTTCATAATCTTCGCGTTCGACATATTCGGCATAGGCGCCGTCGAGTACGAGAATGGCCTTTTTCGGAAGTCCGCGCGCCAGTCGTTCGACTTCCGACGCCGGCAGATAGGTGCCGGTCGGATTATTCGGATTGGCGAGAAACACCAGGCGGGTTTTCTCGGTGACGCAGGCAAGCAAGGCGTCGACGTCGGTCGTGTAGTTGCGTTCCGGCGCAACGACCGGCGTGCCGCCGGCGCTGAGCGTCACGATTTTGTATTCGAGAAAGCCATATTGGCTGTAGAGCCCTTCGTCGCCCGGTCCGATATAGGCGAGGGCCAGCATCTCCAGAATTTCATCGGAGCCGGCGCCGGCGACAATGCGCGCGGGATCGAGTCCGTAACGCGCGCCAATCGCCTCGCGCAGTTTGCGCGACGAGCCTTCGGGATAGATCGCCAGTTTATCGGCCATGTCGCGCACCGCCTGCACGGCGCGTGGCGAAGGGCCAAACGGCGTTTCATTGGCGGAGAGCTTGAAGGTGCGTCCGCTGCCGGGCGCGGCGCTCTTGCCGGGCACATAAGGGTCAATCGCCATTACGCCCGGACGGGGAACGGGTCGGCTCATGGGTTTAGCTCCCCCGGCGCGAAGACGCCGCTGCGCGCCTCATTGAGTTCATATCGGGTTGCGTGACTGCCGATTGGTTCGACACGCGCGCCCTCGACGCCCGCAGTGGCGAGCGTCTGCGCAATTTCTGTCGCGGAAATCCGGCCAGGCGCCGCGATCATCAGAGCCAGTCCGCCGGCGTGCGGCGCGCTGGCGAGAATTTCCCCATCCAATCCGGTGACGGTCGCCGGGATCGAATGCGACCAGCGCGGCAAATGGATCGCGTGAAGCAGAATATCCTGCGAGGCGGCGCCGC
>JALRFG010000002.1:0-13930 GCA_023253795.1 Methylocystis sp. | reverse complement strand
AGACCGGCAGGCCTGCCGGATGATCGGGCCGTTCGACGAAGGGCAGGCGGGCGATGATCTTGGGCGCATCGGCGCCGATCAGCCGCATCCACCAGGCGCCGTCGGCGATGGCGCCGGCGGCGCGCAGCACGCCAAGATCGCCGCTGGAGGCGGAGACGGCGTCGATCACCGCATTTGCGCCGTGATGGGCGACATAGGGCACGGTGAAGCCGAAATGAAAACGCGCGCTGTCGCGCATCTGCGCATCGCCGCCGGAGTCGTCGGCATGAACCGCGTAATTGTTCTGCACATAGGTGAAGGTTGACACGATGACGCGCCAGACCCCTTCCACCGCATCGACCGGCAGCAGGCCGCGATGCCGCTCGACCAGCGCGCGCATCATGTGCGCCTCACGGTCGGGCCGGAAAGCGCAGCCGCCGCCCTGTGCGCGCTTGACCGCGATCAGCCGATCGATGATCTCGCCGCGCGCCATCAGCAGGCGGTGCATGTCCAAATCGATCCGGTCGATCTCGGCGCGCAATTCGGCGAGCGGATCGTCAACAGTGTTCTGCGCGGGCCGGGTTTCCATGGGGAACGTCTTAGAGCATGTTTCGGGAAGTGTGAACGGCTTTTGACGCCGGGAAAGGGCGAGAGGTGACGGCGTTGCACGAGGGTTATTTCTCCGCCGGCCTCGACGCCGATCCGGAACTTGCCGAGGCCATCGGCGGCGAGTTGCGGCGCCAGCGGGAGGGGATCGAATTGATCGCCTCCGAGAACCTCGTCTCGCGTTGCGTGCTGGAGGCCCAGGGGTCGGTCCTGACCAACAAGACCGTGGAGGGTGCGGCCTATCGCCGTTATTACGGCGGCGCCCAATACGCCGACGCCATCGAGGCGCTGGCCATTGATCGCGCGCGCCGGCTGTTTGGCTGTCGCTTCGTTAATGTCCAGCCGCATTCCGGCTCAAACGCCAACGCCGGCGTGTTTCTTGGTCTGCTGAAGCTCGGCGATACGATCCTGTCAATGGATGTCGCGGCGGGCGGCCATATCAGCCACGGCCATCCGGCGACGCTCACCGGGCGTGATTATCGCATCGTCGCCTATGGCGTGAATCGCGAAACCGAACGCATCGACCTCGATGAAGTGCGCGCGCTGGCGCATCAGCATCGCCCGCGCATGATTGTCGCCGGCGGCTCAGCCTATCCGCGCGTCATCGATTTCGCCGCACTGCGCGCCATCGCCGATGCGGTCGACGCTTATCTGATGGTCGACATGGCGCATGTCGCGGGTCTGGTGGCGACGGGGCTTTATCCCGATCCGCTGCCGCACGCCCATGTGGTGACGACGACAACCTATAAATCCTTGCGCGGCGCGCGCGGCGGCATGGTGCTGTGGAATGATGAAGGATTGAGTGCGCGCATTAACGCCGGCGTCTTTCCCGGCGTGCAGGGCTCGGTGATGCTGCACGCCGTCGCCGGCAAGGCCGCCTGTCTCGGAGAAGCGTTACAGCCGGCGTTCGTCGCCTATCAGCGGTCGGCGCTTGAGAACGCGCGTGTGTTGGCGGATGCGCTCGCCGCACATCGCCTGCGGATCGTGACCGGCGGCACGGATGCGACGCTTTTGCTGGCGGATCTGACGCCGCTCGGCCTCTCCGGCGACATTGCCGCGAAAGCGCTGGAGCGCGCCGGTCTGGCGGTGAATAAAAATCTCATCCCCTTTGATCCGCATCCGCCCGAGGCGCCTTCGGGCTTGCGTCTCTCCAGCAACGCCGGAACCGCGCGGGGATTTGGCGTCGCCGAATTCGAACGGATCGCCGGCTTTATCGGACGTGTTCTTGCAGCGCCGGACGATGAGATGGAAATAACGGCCATTCGTAACGACGTGCGGACGCTGTGCGCCGCCTGGCCGATTTATTGAATTCCTCACGTCAGGCGTGCGCAAAATAAAAAAACCCGGAAGCGGCGGACCGCTCCCGGGCTTGTGATCAACCGAACGGCGCGTAACGCCGAAACGGATTAGACCGAATAGTACATGTCGTATTCGATCGGATGCGGGGTCATCTCGTAGCGCATCAGCTCCTGATACTTCAGGTCGATCCACGACTGGATGAAGTCTTCGTTGAAGACGCCGCCAGCGGTCAGATAGGCGTGGTCGGCCTTCAACGACTCGAGCGCTTCACGCAGCGAGCCGCAGACGGTCGGGATCGCCTTCAACTCTTCCGGCGGCAGATCGTAGAGATCCTTGTCGGCCGGCGCGCCCGGATCGATCTTGTTGACGATGCCGTCGAGGCCCGCCATCAGCATCGCAGCGAAGGCGAGATAGGGGTTCGCCGTCGGATCGGGGAAGCGAACCTCGACGCGCTTCGCCTTCGGGCTGGTGACGAAGGGGATGCGGCAGGAGGCCGAACGGTTGCGCGACGAATAGGCGAGCAACACCGGCGCTTCATAGCCCGGGACCAGACGCTTGTAGGAGTTGGTCGACGGGTTGGTGAAAGCGTTCAGCGACTTGGCGTGCTTGATGATGCCGCCGATATACCACAGGCACTCCTGCGAGAGGCCGGCGTATTTGTCGCCCGCGAACACCGGCTTGCCTTCCTTCCAGATCGACTGGTGGACGTGCATGCCCGAGCCATTGTCGCCGAACACCGGCTTCGGCATGAAAGTCGCCGACTTGCCGTAGGAATGCGCCACCTGATGAATGGCGTATTTGTAGATCTGCAGATGATCGGCGACACGCACCAGCGTCTCGAACTTCAGACCGAGTTCGTGCTGAGCTGAGGCGACTTCGTGATGGTGCTTCTCGACCTTGACGCCCATGGCCGCCATGGCGGCGAGCATCTCGCTACGCATGTCCTGCGCAGAGTCGATCGGCGGAACCGGGAAGTAGCCGCCCTTGGTGCGGACGCGGTGGCCCATGTTTCCGCCTTCATAGGCGGTGTCGGAGTTCGACGGCAGTTCGATCGAGTCGACCGTGAAGCCCGTGTTGTAGGGATCGGTCGAGAAACGCACGTCGTCGAAAACGAAGAATTCAGCCTCGGGGCCGAAATAGGCGACATCGCCCAGGCCGAGCGTCTTGACGTGCGCCATGGCCTTTTTGGCGATGGAGCGCGGATCGCGGCCGTAGGGCTGCCCCGTGGTCGGCTCAACGACGTCGCAGACGAGCACGAGCGTCGGCGCGGCGAAGAAGGGGTCGATCGCGGCGGTCTCGTAATCCGGCATCAGGAGCATGTCGGACTCGTTGATCGCCTTCCAGCCGGCGATGGAGGAGCCGTCGAAGGCGATGCCGTCGTTCAGCGCTTCTTCATCGACGATCGAGACGTCGAATGTCACGTGCTGCCACTTACCGCGCGGGTCCGTGAAGCGGAAGTCGACATACTTGATGTCTTCTTCCTTGATCATTTTCACGATGTCCTTGGCCGTCGTCATGTTTCTCTCTGCCCCTTTGTTTTCAGTCTTGGTGTTGGTTTCCGGCGCCTCTGCGCGACGAAACAGGTTTTTGAGGAAGCTCATTTCAAGCTCCTGGGAAAGTTCATGCGGGATCGGGCGCCCTAGATTGCGTCCACGCCGGACTCGCCGGTGCGGATGCGGATCGCGCCCTCGATGTTTGAAACAAAAATCTTGCCGTCGCCGATGCGGCCGGTTTGCGCCGCATTCCGGATCGCTTCAATCGCGCGATCAACTGTTTCGTCAGCGAGGACGATTTCGATTTTCACCTTGGGGAGGAAATCGACGACATATTCAGCGCCGCGATAGAGCTCGGTATGGCCCTTCTGGCGGCCAAATCCCTTGGCTTCCGTGACGGTGATGCCCTGCAGGCCCGCGGCCTGAAGCGCCTCCTTCACCTCATCAAGCTTGAAGGGTTTGATAATCGCCTCAATTTTCTTCATTACGCACCCCACGCCCGCCAAACACGTCCACGGCATACGCCCGTCCGTGACCGTCGGGTTTTGCTTCTAGCACCAGAGCGATTTTGGCGCCACGGGCAGAGTAATGATCACGTGGCGGATTGCCGCGCCCGATAATCATCCGCGCCGCACATATTTTAGGCTGCATGCCTAATAAATAGGCGCCATAAAAATTTACGCCGTTGTGACCGGCAAATCCGCTCGTCCGCCCCATTCCGACCAGGAGCCGTCATAGACCGTGGCGACGCCTCGTCCGGTCGCCGCATAGGCCAGGCTGAGGATGCAGGCGGTGAGACCAGAGCCGCAGCTCGCGATCATCTTTTGATTGAGGTCAATGCCAGCGGCGGCGAAAGCGCGCGCCAAGCTGGCCGGGTCTTTCAGGCGGCCATTATCGATCAGATTCTGGAAGGGAAGATTGTGTGCGCCGGGCATGTGGCCCGATCGCAGACCCGGCCGCGGCTCGGCGGCCTCGCCGCGAAAACGCTCCGCTGAGCGAGCGTCGACGATTTGCGCCCCGCCGGTCGTGAGGCTCTCAAGCACCTGCGCGGCGTCGGCGACGAGGGTCCGATCGAAGCGCGGCGTGAAAACGGCCGGCGTCGGCTGCGCCGGACCCGTTTCGAGCGGGCGTCCCTCCGCAACCCATGCCGGCAGGCCGCCGGCGAGAAGGGAGACATTGTCGACGCCGAATACTTTCAGCGTCCACCAAAGGCGCGGTGCGGAAAAAAGCCCGACGCTGTCGTAGATGACGGCGCGCATGCCATCGCCCAGTCCCAGCGCGCCGATCCCGGCGGCGAAAGCTTCGGGCGTCGGCAGCATATGCGGCAGATCGGTCGAGTGATCGGCGATGGCGTCGATATCGAAAAAGACGGCGCCGGGAATATGCCCCGCAAGAAACTCGGCCCGCGGATCGCGTCCGGCCGCCGGCATATGCCAGGACGCGTCGAAAATGCGAATGTCTGGCGCGTGCAGATGCTGGGCCAGCCAGTCGGCGGTGACAAAAAGCGTGGCGGGATCGATCTGTCGCGACATGAGGTCTCCGTTTGCGGGGAGCTTTGGCGCAGGGATGTCGCTTGCATCCGGCGCGGCCACAGTCACAATACGCCGATTCGATTCTACCTGTCTTGCGCTGGACGCCGATGCCTGAAATTCCCGGAAAAGCCTGCGGGCCTTGCTATTTTTGCTGTAAGGTCCTTGAAATCGAGGAGTTCAAAAAAACCGCCGGCAAGCTCTGCGAGCATTGCGTCGGTTCGGGCGGCTGCGGCGTTTACGATACGCGTCCGCAAGTTTGTCGCGACTATCATTGCGATTGGAAAGAAGATCGCGGTCTCTCCTCCCAGATGCGTCCCGACAAGGTCGGCGCCTTGCTGATGGAGGATGCGGACAGCGACGAATATCATGCCGTCTGCGATCCCGAGAAGCCGATGGCCTGGCGCAATCCGCTGGTGTTTCGATATCTCGTCGATCTCGCCAAGGATGGTCAGATCGTCAAGGCGAAAGCCGGTCTGCGCGCCTGGCGCATTTACGCCGACGGGCATTGGCAGGAATGCGCCTGAGGCGCGAAATACGCCGCCAGCGTCGTTGAAGATCGTGCAGGCCACATGAACCCGAGAGCGCTTCATTTCTCCTTGCCGCCGATCGCCGGCGCTGTGAGCGCAGCGCTGTTGTGCATTCTGGTCACGGCGCCATCTGCGCAGGCGGAAACGCTCAAGGCGCGCTACGCGCTCAGCCTGATGGGGCTTCCGATCGGCTCCGCCTACGCCAATGGCGTGCTTGAGCCGAAAAACTATCGGATCGATATTGGCATGCGCACGTCCGGCCTCGCCAATCTCGTGAACAATTCGAAAGGCGCGGCTTCCGCGAGCGGCGGCTTGTCGACCGCCGGCGTTGCGCCGACGAGCTATTCGAACACCACCCAGAATAATGATGAAACGCGCACGGTGCGAATGTCGCTCGCCGCGCATACGGTGCGCGCGATCGAAGTGCGGCCGCCGCCGTGGGATGCGGATGCGCGCGTGCCGGTCGAAGAGAGCGAAAAAAGACATGTGCTCGATCCGGTCAGCGCGCTGATCATCAGCGTGCCGCCTGGCGAGGAGTTGATCGGGCCGGCGGCGTGCAATCGCACCATTTCCGTTTTCGATGGCGTGACGCGCTTTGACGTCGGTCTGTCCTATGCGGGCGAGCATAGCGTTGACGTGCGCGGCTATACGGGGCCGGTGGTGGTGTGCGCCGCGCGTTACACGCCGATCGCCGGACATCGGCCCGATAGCCCCTCCACCCGCTACATGGCCAATAATCACGAAATAAACGTCTGGCTGGCGCCCTTGCCGGAGTCGCATGTCGTCGTGCCGTTTCATATTGATATTGGCACGGCGGCAGGTCCGCTTGTCATCGACGCCGCGGATTTTCAGGTCGGTTCAAGGCGCGCGCCCTGACGCGACAGGCGCAGAAACAGAAACAATATGCGGCTTTCCGTCTCGAACCTAGCCTGGGATGTCGTCGAGGATGATGCCGTCGCAAAGCTGCTTAACGCCTATGGCGTCAGCGCGATCGATATTGCGCCGGGAAAATATTTCCCCGATCCTTTGAGCGCGACGCCCGCAGATATCGCGCGGGTGCGAAATTTCTGGGCGGATTGTGGCGTTGAAATTTACGCGCTGCAGGCGCTGCTGTTTGGCTCCGATCATCTCAATATTTTCGGCGCGCCGGCGGTTCAGGACGCCGTGCTGACGCGGCTGGACGCGGTCTGCGGGGTCGCCGCCGGTCTGGGCGCGCGCAAGCTGGTGTTTGGCTCACGCGCCAATCGCGATCGCAGCGGACTTGATGACGCAACAGCTTTCGACCGCGCCGTCGCCTTCTTCAGACGTGCGGCGTCGGTAGTGGCGGGATGGGAGCTTGTCATGACGTTGGAGGCGATCCCCGCCAGCTATGGCGCAAATTTCATGACCCGAACCAGCGAGGCGGCAGATATTGTTATGGCGGTGGGCGCCGATGCGTTACGCCTGCATCTCGATACCGGGGCGATGTTTGTGAATGGCGAGGATCCCGCCGAAATCATCGCTGCCTATGCGCCGTTGATCGCGCATGTTCACCTCAGCGATCCGGGTCTCATACCGCCCGGCGACGCAGGCTGCGATCATGCGTCCGTCGCTGCCGCCTTGAGGCGATATCGGCCGGAGCTTACGGCGACAATCGAAATGGCGCCGCAGGAAAACGCGTCGCGCTTAGCGGACTTGCATCGTGCGCTAACCTTCGCGTCGCAGATTTATGGCTGAAGCGAAGCGCTGATCAGTTGATCGGCACTTCTCTGGTCACGCGACGATTGCGACGGTCTGAGTCAAATTCGAGATAGCGAATTTCCGTTGGCTCGACGCCTTCGCGCAAACAAAAGGACGGACGCGGCGAAAATCCGCCTGTCGGATTTTCGAAGCATTCCGTGAAACGCAGTTCGCACTGAAACTGGTTTTCGACTTTGGGCGCGGCGCGCGCCGCGACGGCGCGGGCCTTCTCGACGACCTGCGCGCATGTCTCCTGCGCGACGCCCCAGGCGCGGCAGTCTGCGATGGTCGACATATATTTACCATTCTGGGCGCAGGCCGGGGTTTTGCCGCGCAGGGCGTAAAAAGCCGAGAAACCGGCTGCGACGACGGCTGCGACAATGAGGATCGTTTTCAAGGGCGAAGAAGCCATGACTGCTCGCTGAATATTGATAAGGAACTGGTTCCGACGCTCTACATAGCGCGGCTGCGGGAAAAGGCCATCCGTCTCCGGATGATCCGGGCGGGCCGCGTCTTGACAAGGGTTAGGTCATCCAATACCCAATAATTACCGCTTCCCGGTATTGAAACCCAGTGGGTTTTGATACGTTTATGACGTAAGAAGCGGGTCGAGCCGGTAAATCGTGCCGACATGTTCAGGCATTGAGAGTGTGGCCTGGGCAGGAAATCGACGGGAGATCCACGGATAAGCCCGTCATACCGCTCTTACTGATGTCGATATCCTTTCATGCGGTGCGCCGCAGAAAGAATGACACAGCGCGATCCTTGAATTGGACGCGCGCTTCAAGTTGATCCAGGAGGAAACAATGGGTGCTATTCTCGAACTGACCAGCTACGCCGCCACCCCGACCGGCATGATCGCCATCATCGCGATCGGCGCTGCCGCTTATTTCGCTGCTCGCTGGGTCTTCACCGACTAATTCGGTCAGATCTTCGCAGTTTATGACGCGACGCGCCCATGGTGCGTCGCGTTTTTTTTGTCCTTTTCGCCCAGATCGACCCTCGCCGCCATGGCATGGCGTGCGTTCGATGCGATGAATGAACAATCCAGTCCTATCGGGCAGGGCGCGTCGGCGTTTTCTTATCGCTGCGGCTGTTGCCGAAATCGCGATTCTCGCCAATAATCCCCTCAAATTATGCAGTCATCCGCCTTTATGCAGGCGAGGCAGGGAGAAAAAATGCCGACAACCCCTTCGGTCAGGGCCGGCGACAAGCGCACGGAGTCTGCGCGCGCTACAGGCGGGGGCGGCGGCGCCAGCGAAGCGCCGCTTGCGGTTGAGCGCATCGATGTCGCCGTCGCTGACAAAAGTCCCCTGATCCTTGCCGGCCTCGACAAGCTTCTCTCCGACGACCGGCGCTTCAATCTTGTGTTGAAGGCCACGGACGGCGAGGATTTTCTGGAGGCGGCGCGCCAGCATAAATTCGCCATCGCCGTGATTGGCTGGCAGTTGCCGACCATCCACGCCCGCGATGTGCTGCGCGCTCTGTCGCGTCAGGTCTCGGCGCCCAAAATCGTGGTTTACAGCGGCACCAACGATCCCGCCGCTCCGGCGGAGACGCTGCAACTGGGCGGCGCCGGCTTCGTCTCGAAACGCGCCCCGCCGGAGCGTCTGCTCGACGTTCTGGCGTCGGTGGCGGCGGGCGACATGGTGTTTCCCTTCGTCGATATCCGCAAGATGCGCAGCGATCCGCTCGAAAACCTCACCTTGCGCGAACGCAGCCTGCTGTCGGCATTGGGTTCAGGTCACACCAACAGCCAGCTTGCGAAAGATTTTGGCGTGTCGATCAACACGATCAAATTCCATTTGCGCAATTTGTTTGAAAAGCTCGATGTGCGAAATCGCTCTCAGGCGATCGCATTGTTCCTCGAGATGAAACACGGCTCCTGGCCGGGCAGCGGCGCTGGTGGACGCAATCTCGATGGCCCGCCTGCGGGCGCGCGTGGGCGTCGCGCGCATGGCCGGCCAGAGTAAAAGATCGTGCTGTGCGTGGTTCAGGGCGCGGGGTAAAGCGCGCTGGTTTTTCCCGTTAGCCGGTAAACGGCAAGCCCTAGCCATTCATGCACGGCGAATTGCACGACGCCGATGGCGCGGGTCGGGAAGCGCGGCGCGGAGAAGAAAGACGGATCGCCATCCGTGCGGAAATCGACCGGATAGGCGATGACCGGAAATCCGGCTTTTCGAAACATGCCGATTGATCTCGGCATATGCATCGCGGATGTCACCAGAAGCCAGCGCTCGCCGGCTTTCGGTTGTGCGAGATCGCGCGCGTAAACCGCATTTTCGAATGTGTTGCGAGCGCGTTCTTCGAAAAGAATATTGTTCGAGACAAAGCCAAGATCGCGCCAGAAGCGGCGCACGCCATCCGCTTCGGTGTAACGCGAACCATTCAGCGCCGCCGAGCCGCCGGTGAAAATGATCCGCGCTTGCGGAAATTTCTGCTTGAGCGCCAGCGGCGCGGTCAGGCGCTCGGCGGCGGAGTCGATCAGGATCGGACGCCCTCGTCTTTCGCTCAACATTTCATCGATTGCGCCACCCAGCACAATGATCCCGTCAGGCGCTGGCATATCTTCAGGCGGCGCCGGGAAGCGATTTTCGAGCGGGGCGGCGAGGAAAGCGCCCAACGGGCTGAAGGCCATCTTCATCAGCGTAAAGACGCCGACAGCGGCGCATGTCCGGCCATATCGGGCATAGCGTGTAAACAGCAGCAAAACGCCAAGCGTGGAGAGCAAAAGCGCAAATTGCAGCGGCGCGAACAGGCTCTCGAAGATTTTCGAAACAATGAAAAACATACAGGCGCTCCGATGACGCCTGTTCGGCGTCGTGGCGCAAACGGATCACAGCTTGGTCAGAAGATGGTTCCGGCGCATGATCGTCACGCGCCGGATGGATCGCAGCAATTACATATTCGGATAATTGGGGCCGCCGCCGCCCTCCGGCGGAACCCATGTGATGTTTTGCGCGGGGTCTTTGATGTCGCAGGTTTTGCAATGCACGCAATTCTGCGCGTTGATCACAAAACGCGGATCGCTTTTGGCCGTCTCGTCTGCATAAACCACTTCGTAGACGCCCGCCGGGCAGTAAAGCCGCGCCGGTTCGCCATAAACGGGCAGGTTTTTATCGATCGGAATATTTGGATCGGCCAGCCGCAAATGCACGGGCTGATCCTCCTCATGATTGGTGTTGGAGACAAAGACAGAGGAAAGCTTGTCGAACGCCGGCTTCGTCGTCAGCTTGGCGTAGGCGATCGGCGTCACCTCCGCGAGCGGTTTCGTCGCCGCATGATCCGGCTTGCCATGCGACAGCGTGCCGAAGAAAGAGAAACCGAATAAAGCGTTCGTCCACATGTCGAGGCCAAACAACGGCGCTCCGAGATAGGTGCCGTATTTCGACCAGAGCGGCTTGACGTTGCGCACTGGCTTGAGATCGCGACCGATGTCGGAAGCGCGCCAGGCGTCTTCATAAGCATGCACTTCATCGTGGGCGCGGCCTTCGGCCAGCGCCGCCGCGACATGGTCGGCGGCGAGAATGCCGGAGAGCATGGCGTTATGCGATCCCTTGATGCGCGGCACATTGACGAAACCCGCCGCGCAGCCCAGCAGCGCGCCGCCGGGGAAGGTCAGTTTCGGCACGCTTTGCCAGCCGCCTTCGGTCAAGGCGCGCGCGCCGTAAGCGATGCGCTCGCCGCCTTCCAGCGTCGGCGCGATTTTGGGATGCGATTTGAAGCGCTGGAATTCGTCGAAGGGCGATAGCGTCGGGTTGGGATAGTTGAGATGCACGACGAAGCCGATCGACACCAGATCGTCATCGAAGTGATAGAGGAACGAGCCACCGCCCGTGTCGGACGCCAGCGGCCAGCCGAAGGAATGCTGCACCAGACCGGCCTTGTGCTTGTCCTTCGGAATACGCCACAGCTCCTTGAAGCCGATGCCGAATTTTTGCGGTTCACGATCTTTTGACAGATCATATTTCGCGATCACCTGCTTTGACAGCGAGCCGCGTGCGCCTTCCGCGAACAAGGTATATTTGCCGCGCAACTCCATGCCGCGCGTGAAGCTGTCTTTGGGTTCACCGTCGCGGCCAACGCCCATGTCGCCTGTTGCGACGCCCAGAACCTCGCCCTTGTCGCCATAAAGAATTTCAGCGCCGGCGAAGCCCGGATAGATCTCGACGCCGAGATTTTCGGCCTCGCTCGCCAGAAAGCGCACAACATTGCCAAGAGAGCCAATGAAATTGCCGTGATTGTTCATCAGCTTCGGCATCAGGAAATTCGGCACGCGAACGCTGCCGGTTTCGGTGAGCACCAGAAACTGATCGTCATGCACCTGCGTTTTCAGCGGCACGTCATCGCGCTTGCGCCAATCGGGCAGGAGGCGATCCATGCCGATGGGATCGATCACCGCGCCGGAGAGAATATGTGCGCCGGGCTCGGAGCCTTTTTCGATGACGACGACGGACAGATCGGGTGAAATCTGCTTCAGGCGGATGGCGGCGGCGAGGCCCGCCGGGCCGGCGCCCACAATCACCACGTCATAGTCCATACCCTCGCGCGGCGGCAGCTCCGTTGCGTCTTCAGTCATTCCAAACCCTTTTCCCAAAATGCTTCGGCATTCTACCCTTTTGCCCGGTCCGCGCCAAAGGGAGAACCGCCGGGGCGATGGCCCGGTTCTTGCGGTTCTCCGGGCGCCGCCGAAGGAGAAAGGCTCTACATCGGCCGGGGCCGGGAGCCAACTGGCGGTCGATCAGGGGCTTGCACGGGGGCGCTCCCACCCGGCGGATGTTGACGGCGCCGCGCAGCGACACAGTTAATCCGGAGAGCCACCGTGACAGACCGCGCAGAGGAACCATGGCGTCGAGCGACCCTTACAAGGACATCAACACGATCATCAAGGTCGCCTTTGTCGTCGTGTTGATTCTGGGCTCCTATAATCTCTGGTCATTCTTCAACAGCAGCCGCTATCAGGCGCTGTGCGGCGCGTCGTTCTGGGAATTGAACCGCGCCGAGCTCAACTCCTGTCTCGATCAGAAACAGGCGCTCGATAAATAAAAGCGTCGGGAATTTTTTAGCGGCGGCTAGAGCAGCGCCGTCAGACTCTGCGCAAAAAAGCCAGCGAACATCAAAAGTCCGGCGTCGCGATTGGCGCGAAACAAGCGGAGCGCCGTCGGCGGGTCAATGTCGTCGCGTGTCTGGGCGACTTGCCAGACAAGATGCGCCGCATAGGCGATCCATCCGCTCCAGGCGAAAACGCCGCCGCCGGCGAAATACACGGCCAGTGCTGCGCTGAGCGTCGAGGCAGCATAGAGAAGACCGACGGCGAGTTGCACTTTCTTGCCGAACAGACGCGCCGTCGATTTTACGCCGGCGCGTTCGTCGTCGGCGATGTCCTGCAGGGCGTAAATGGTGTCATAGCCGATCGTCCACAGAATCGCGGCGAGATAGAGCAGCAACGCGGGGGCGTCGAGCGTCCCTGTCGTGGCGGTCCAGCCGAGCAGTCCGCCATAGCCGAAAGCCATGCCGAGAATCGCCTGCGGCCATGAGGTGAAGCGTTTGGCGAAGGGATAGAGCAGCACGATCAGCGGCGAGAGAAAGCCAAGCGCGATGGTCAGGCTGTTGAAGGACAGCAGCACACAAAGCCCGATCAGGCACAGGGCGATGATGAACCACCAGGCGGCGCGGACGCTGACCCTGCCGCTGGCGAGCGGTCGTCCTTTGGTGCGTGTGACCTTCGCGTCGATCTCGCGATCGACATAATCATTATAGGCGGAGCCGGCACCGCGCATGACAATGGCGCCGATGAAAAACAGCGTCAGTAGCCAAAGGTCTGGCGGCGAATGCAGGCTCGCCGAGGCGAGCGCGCTGGATTCCCAGCATGGCAAAAGCAGTAACCACCAGCCGATTGGACGATCGACGCGTGCCAGTTGCACGAAGGGCCTTGCGGCTGCCGGCGCGTGCCGCCACAGCGGATGGGAGATGATGGCGTCAGGCAGCGCGTCGTCGCGACCTTCGTCGCGGGTCAGATTCACAGCGGGCCAGAGGGCAGTTTTGGCGGCGCCGCCATGCCCGGACCGCCGCCCTGCGCCGCCTGTTCCTGCATTTCCTTCATTTTCGCCGCTGCAGCGCAGGCCTGAGTGGCGAAGTTTTGCGTCTTGGCTTTCGCTTGTTTGAAGCCATCCACGACATTGTTCGGAATGTTGCACCATTCCTGATTCTTGCTCATGTAATTGAGCATTTCCGTTTCAATGCCAGCGAGTTTCTTGGCGACAGGACAGGCGGCGGCAGGGTCCATCTTGCCCTTGCCGGCCTTGCCGAGATCGTTGAGGGCCTGGATAGCGCCCATGCGCTTCACCGATAATTTCTGGAAATCTTCCTGACAGGATTGTTGCGCCAATGCGCCGCCGCCCGCAAACAAAGCGAAGGCGAAAGCCGCAAGAGCGATGCGCTGAAAAAAGAAGGCGCCGACTGTCATGACTAAAGGGTCCACTCCGTCAGAGTGTGCGTGATATAAGTTTACCCGGGCGCCGCGCAAGGCGCCATCAGGCGACACGCCACATGGTCGCAACAAAACGGCCTCTTCATGGCGAAACGCGGCCCATCCCGCAGAAGCATGCGTCCGGGCGCGAATAGGAGCGATCTGTGTCGGAGTATGATTTCACCGCGCAGCGGCTGTTTCTCGACGTCCCGCTGAAAGCCGGGGAGGAATGCGCGGCTCCGGCGAGCGTTCACAATTATCTGCTGAACGTGCTGCGGCTCCGCGTCGGCGACGCCATCCATGTCT
>JALRFG010000029.1 GCA_023253795.1 Methylocystis sp. | reverse complement strand
GAGGTGCGCGCGGTCGCGCAGATCGGCTATCGCGCGCTGGTCACCGTGCTCACCAAACGCATGGCCGAAGACCTCACCGAATATCTGCACGAGAACGGCGTGCGCGTGCGCTACATGCACAGCGACATCGATACGCTGGAGCGCATCGAGATCATTCGCGATTTGCGACTGGGCGCCTATGACGTGCTGATCGGCATCAATCTGCTGCGCGAAGGTCTCGATATTCCAGAATGCGGGCTCGTCGCCATTCTCGACGCCGACAAGGAAGGCTTTTTGCGTTCAGAAACCTCGCTGGTGCAAACCATCGGCCGCGCCGCGCGCAATGTCGATGGCCGCGTCATTCTCTACGCCGACAAGATCACCGGCTCGATGCAGCGCGCGATGGACGAGACCGAGCGTCGCCGCGCCAAGCAGCAGGCCTATAATCTCGAAAACAACATCACGCCCGCATCGATCAAGCGCGGCATCGCCGATATTCTCGGCGGCGTCGCCGAACAGGATCACGTCACCGTCGACACCGGCTACGACATTGCGCCGGGCCATAATCTGCAGGCGACCATCGCCGATCTTGAAAAGCGCATGAAGGTCGCCGCCGCCGATCTCGCCTTTGAAGAAGCGGCGCGGATGCGCGACGAGATTCAGCGCCTGCAACGCGCCGAACTGCTCGCCGAGGCGAGCCCGCAATTTCGCGCCTCCTTTGGACGCTCGACGCGCAGCGCCTCGTCGCGCGACGTCGACGCCGCGCTGGCCACCCGCGCCCGCAAACCCACCGACGCCGATATGGGTCCGCATAATTTCGGCGGCGGCGAAGCCCGGCCGCTCGGCCGCGTCCTCCCGCCCCGCCCCGCCGGTCGCTCCAGCGGCGGCAAGCCCGGCACACGGACGGTGAAGGGCAAACCGAAGTAGAGCGCCGAAGTAGTTCGCCCAAGCAGTTCGCTGAAGTAGAGCGTCGAAAGAACCCTGCCCCTACCCAAGGCCCCGGTTTTCGGCTAAGAGGCTCCCGGTTCCGCTCTCCCCGGCCGGGGCGCAGCGGCTTTTCGCTTTACGCGGGCCGGCTGACGGACGCGCCCTTAAGGACCCACATGGCCAAGGAAGAACTGCTCGAATTCCCCGGTATCGTGACCGAACTGCTGCCCAGCGCGATGTTCCGCGTGAAGCTTGAAAACGATCATGAAATCGTCGCCCACACCGCCGGCAAGATGCGCAAGAACCGCATTCGCGTGCTGGAAGGCGACAAGGTGCTGGTCGAGATGACGCCCTATGATCTGACCAAGGGCCGCATCACCTATCGTTTCCGTTAAGGCCCTGAAGGCGGAGCCGTTTCGTGACTGTCGAACCCGCAGCTCCCCGCGCAAAACTTATTCTCGCCTCGGCCTCGCCGCGTCGGCTCGCTTTGCTGCAGCAGGCCGGGCTTGAGGTCGACCATCTCCTGCCGTCCGACATCGACGAAACCCCGCTGAAGGGCGAATCGCCCCGAGGGCTCGCGACCCGACTGGCCGGCGACAAGGCCGTCGTCGCCGCCAGAACCCGGCAGGCGCATCCCGATCTGAAAAACAGCTACATCCTCTCCGCCGATACGGTCGTCTCGGTCGGTCGCCGAATTCTGCCCAAGCCGGAAACCACCGAGGAGGCCGACGAATGTCTGCAACTCCTCTCCGGCCGCCAGCACCGTGTCTTCACGGCGGTGAGCCTGATCTCGCCTTCCGGACAGGAGACCAATCGTCTGGTGGAGGCGCGCATCCGCTTCAAGCGCCTCGGCGCGATGGATGTCGACGCCTATCTCGCCGCCGGCGAATGGCGCGGCAAGGCTGGCGGTTACGCCATTCAGGGGCTCGCCGGGATCTTTGTGGTCAAGCTCGTCGGCTCCTACACGGCGGTTGTCGGCCTGCCGCTGTATGAAACCGTGTCGCTGCTGGCCGGCGCCGGCTATCCGGTGCTTCAGCCCTGGTTCGCCAAGGCCTGACTCGGGCAAGAGGCCTGACGCGAGCAGGGCCTGACGCGGGCGACCGCCTCTTTCGAGAAATGTTGATTTTCCAGATGTGCGGCGGCGCACATCTCCGGCCGCGGCGCGCGCCTAATCTGCTTCCGCTGCACGCCTGACAAGGCGTGAAACGACAGGGAGCAGCCTGATGAAACATCGCGCTTACCACATTGATCCCGCCTACATCGACACGCCGATTGGCTACTGGATCATGGGAACCGGCTTCGTTCTCGCCGCCATCATCGCCGAAGCGTCGCGTTTTATCCTCGGCTGAACCGGGGCGCGCAGCAACGCTGAGAAAATAAGGCCCGACGCAGGAGGGAGGGTTGCGCCGGGCCCGATAATGTCAAAATGAAACGCAACCATGCTGTGGTTGTAATTTAGAGATTAATCGCGCCGACTCTGGTCTGTCCTTGATCAAGGACAAAAACGCCCCGCGCCGCGTTGTCGCAGCCGCGACGCAATCCCGTCAGCCGCCGATATAGCGGCGCGCATAACGACGTCCGAGACGGGTGAGAATTTCATAGCCGATCACGCCGGCGCGGCCGGCGAGTTCATCGACGCCGATGCTGGCGCCCAGAATTTCCGCCCATCCGCCTCGCTGCGCCGCCGACAATGGCGCGTCGGTGACGTCGAGAATAATCGAATCCATCGACACGCGTCCGACGAAGGGACAACGCACGCCGCCGACGATCGCCGCGCCGCCCGGCTTATCCGGACGCGCCGTCGCAGAAACTGGCACGCCATCGGCATAGCCCGCGCCGATGGTCGCCAGTCGCGACGGTCGTTGCGCGGTCCAGACGGCGTCATAACCGGCGGTTTCGCCGGGCGTGACGTCATGCGTCGCGAGAATACGGGCGCGCAAATACGCGACTGGCCGCATCGGATTATCCGGCCCCATGGTCGGGTTGCCGCCATAAAGCGCATAGCCCGGACGCAACAGATCGTAATGCGGCCGCTCGGGCAGAAACACCGCCGAGGAATTCGCCATCGACGCCGGAACGCCGGGAAAGAATTTTCGCGCGGCGTCGAAATCAGCGATCTGTCGCGCATTAATCGACGCGCCAACTTTTTGCGAACTGACGAAATGGCTCATCACCAGCGTCAGCCGCACACGACCGTTATGTTCGGCGAGACGCGCGGCGGCGGCGCCGGCTTCACGCGCCGGGAGACCGAGCCTGTTCATGCCGGTGTCGAAATGCAGCGCGGCGTCGAGCGGGTGACCTAGCGCACGCGCCGTTTCGGCCCAGTCATCGATTTCCGCGAGCGAGCCCAGCACAGGGCACAGACCGGCGGCGGCAAGCCGGGGGCCGCTGCCCGGCGAAACGCCATCCAGCACATAGATTGTCGCTTCCGGCGCCAGGCTGCGCGCCAGTTCGCCCTCGGCGACATTGCAAACGAAAAAGCTGCGGCAACCGGCGGCGGAAAGCGCCTGCATCGCCGGCGCCTGTCCCAGACCATAGGCGTCGGCCTTCACCACCGCGCCGCATTCGACAGGACCGTCGGCACCCGCAGCCATCGCCGCAAGCTGCCGCCAGTTGGCGACGAGCGCGTCGAGATCGACGGTCAGCAGACCGGATTCATGCGGCTCGGATGTGTCGTGCGACGAGGTCATGGGGAAACTGTCCGGCGCAAAGGCGGCGCTTTTGAGGGCGAGACGCGGGTCGCAGGCGCGGCTATCGCTTCAGCTCCCATGTCGTCGCGCCGTCCTTATTGTCCTTGAGCACAACGCCCATGGCGGCGAGTTCGTCGCGAATGCGGTCGGACTCCGCCCAGTTTTTCGCCGCGCGCGCCGCAAGGCGATCGGCGATCAGCGTTTCGATTTGCGTCTTTGTCTCGGCGCTCAAATCATGTTGCAGATCGGAAGCGCGGGCTGCGCGCGAAAACTTTTCGATATTCAGCACGCCAAGGAACTGCAGCGCCTTTTTCAGGGCGCGCGCTTGTCCGGATTTATTGAGCGCATGAATCTGGCTGATCACTTCCGCCGTGTTCAGATCCTCACACAGCGCATTCACAATCGACGCCGGCAATTCCTCGCTCTCGTCAACTGAATCGAAATCCGCGTGGTCATGCCAGGCCAAAAGATTGGCTTCCGCCTCCTCCAGCGCTTTCACCGTCCAGTCGATCGGCTGACGATAATGGGTGCGCAGCATGGCGAGGCGCAGCACTTCGCCCGGCCAGGAACGGCCGCCGAATTTATCCGTGCACAGCAATTCATGGATGGTGACGAAATTGCCCAGGCTCTTGGACATTTTCTCGCCCTCGACCTGCAGGAATCCATTATGCATCCAGTAATTGGCCATCACCCTCTGATCGAAGGCGCAGCAGCTCTGGGCGATTTCGTTTTCGTGATGCGGGAAAACCAGATCAATGCCGCCGCCATGAATGTCGAAGGTCTCGCCGAGATGTTCCCACGACATCGCCGAACATTCGATATGCCAGCCGGGACGTCCCCTGCCCCACGGGCTCTCCCATCCCGGCTCATTCGCCGCCGAGGGTTTCCATAAAACGAAATCCATATCCCCGCGCTTGTAGGGCGCGACATCGACGCGCGCGCCGGCGCGCATGTCCTCCAGCGACCGGCGCGACAATTGTCCGTAAGCCGGCATCGACGGCACGTCGAACAACACATGGCCATCGGCGGCATAGGCGTGGCCGGAAGCGATCAGACGCTCGATGATCGCGATCATCTGGGCGATATGTTCGGTGGCGCGCGGCTGCACATCTGGCGCCAGACAGCCCAGCGCCTGCACATCGTTTTGAAAAACGCGATTGGTCTCTTCGGTTAGTTCGCGAATGGTGATCCCGCGCTCGGCGGCGCGGGCGTTGATCTTGTCGTCGACGTCGGTGATGTTGCGGACATATTTGACATGCGCCACGCCATAGAGATGGCGCAGCAGCCGATACAGCACATCGAAAACGATCAGCGGTCGCGCATTGCCGATATGCGCATAGTCATAAACGGTCGGGCCGCAGACATACATGCGCACCTGCGCCGGATCGAGAGGCGTGAACGCCTCTTTCGTCCGGGTCAGCGTGTTATAGATTTTCAGCGTCGGCGACATGATGTCCTGGAGGCCGGCGGTCGGCCGCTTTCAATCAACAGAAAGGCGCGTTCAGTCCTTCGTGAATTCGGCGCATTTGGCGACCTCAGCCTGGGCGCCCCATGGTTCGATGACGACGGCGGAAGTCGAGTTCTCCGGCGAACCGTCAACCAGTCGATCCGAATAGATCATATAGACCAGCGCATTTCGTTTCTTGTCGCAGCCGCGCACGATATGCATCTGCTTGAACAGCAGAGAGCGACGCTCGCTGATGACGGTTTCGCCCTGCGAGAATTTTTCCTTGAAGGTGATCGGGCCGTGCTGATTGCAGGACAGCGAGACGTCGGATGTCTGTTCGGCGACGCCAAACATGCCGGCGACGCCGCCTTTCTCATGCACCGTATAGTAACAGGCGACGCCATCGACGATCGGATCGTCCATGCCATAGGTGGCGAGCTTGTCGTTCGGGGTCATCAATTTGAAATCCGTCGATTTGCGGAACAGCAAATCGGGGCCGTCATCGGCAGCGAGGGCGACGCCAGCGCCCAGCGTGACGGCAACAGAAAGAATAGCGATAAAACCCGTGCGCTTCATGGATCAATCCTCCGCAGCAATGCCGCCGATATGGGCGAAACCGGGCCGCAAGGAAAGGAAAAACGCCCGGACGGCGCGAAAAAATTGCCGCAGCGCGCAATTGTGGCGCACGACACAGCGCCTTGTTGCCGTCATGATGGACGGATGAACTGGCCTCGATTCGCGCCGCCATCGGCGGCAGGCGGTCTTGGCGCGACAGCGGAAGGCGGCGCAGGGTGAGGTTCTTGTTGCGGTCCGGGTTCTGGCGCTGCGCGCCGGGCGTCGCCAGCCGTCATTTGGGGCTGCTGGCCGGGGCTCTGTTGTTCGCCGGTCTGGCGGACGCGCCGACGGCCAAAGCGCAGGAGAGCGCCCGCTGCGCCGATTTACGCGCCCAGATTGCGCGCGCCGGCGCCGACGCTTCCGCGCGACGTTATCGCGCCGCCGCTGAAAAGCTGCGCGGCGACTATGTGAAACTCGCGGCCAAAGGGCGGGCGATGGGCTGCGACCGCGAACCCTTCCTGTTTTTTGGCGACCCGCCGCCGCCGCAATGCGGTCCGCTCAATGCGCGCATCAACGCGCTGCGCAGCAATATCGAAGCCAATGAACGCGCCGCCAGCGACGACAGCCAGCGTCAGGCGCTCTCGGCGCGCTATGACGCGGAGTGTCGCAATGCGCCCCGTCCCGCCGACCCCGGCGGCCGCAGCGCGCCCAAAAACTTTTTCGAGGAGTTGTTTGGCCTCGACGCTTCCGAAGAGCCGCCGGAAATGCGCGGTCAATCGCAGGAAGACTCCGGCATTCCGCCCGAACCGGGCGTCGATGACGCCGAGGGCGGCCGGCTTGGCGGCTCAACCGCGATTTGCGTGCGCGACTGCGACGGCGGCTTCTTCCCCGCCGGCTTTTACGCCAACAGCGCCAACCTCGAAGATCTCGACCGGCTGTGTAAGACGCTCTGCCCCAACGCCAGCGTAAAACTTTATACCCGCTCGCAATGGCGCAATCTCGAAGATGCGATCTCGATTGACGGCGCGCGTTATTCCGAACACCCCAACGCCCTCAACTTCCAGACCAGCTATGATCCGAGTTGCGGCTGCAAGCCGCCGAACAAAAGCTGGTCGGAAGCTTTGGCCGACGCCGAGGCGATCCTGGCCGAACGTTATGAAAAGGATCATCTCGTCACCGTCGAGCAGGCGGAGGAAATGTCACGCCCGCTCAAGCCGGGTGAGGCGCGCGTCACGAAACGTTCGTCACGCGGCGCCGCCCCACCGCTCCCTTTGCCGCCGCCGGTCGCAGAGACGCCGGCCGTTCGCCCGGACACCAGCGCCGGCGAGGCCGTTTACAAGAATGTCACGGGGTCTGACGGCGTTACGCGCCGTGTGCGGGTCATCGCGCCAAATATGTAAAAGGGAAGTTCGCCGCCAGGAGGCGCCGGGCGTCGGATTGGATGGCGCGTTACGACGACGCGCTCGCCGAGATATGGTTTTTCACTGTCTCGATCAGTTGCTTGATCGAAAACGGCTTGGGCAGGAAGCCAAAATCGCCTTCAGGTAAATTCTTGGCGAAAGCCTCTTCCGCATAGCCGGAGACGAAGATCACCTTCGCCGTCACCCCACGTTTGCGCAATTCGGCGTACATGGTTGGGCCATCCATCTCCGGCATCACCACATCCGAAACGATCAGATCGATCTTGCCGTCATTTTCTTCGACAAGATCCAGCGCTTCCTGTCCGGTGGTCGCTTCCAGAACGGTGAAGCCGCGCGAGCGCAGCGAGCGGGCGCCGATGGAGCGCACTGCATCCTCGTCCTCGACCAGCAACACCACGCCCTGCCCCGTATAGTCGCCGCCGGTTTTGGCGGCCTCGATCTTTTGGGGGATTTCCTTTTCTTCCGGGATATGACGCGGCAGGAAAATACGAAAGATCGTGCCGCGTCCCATCTCGCTATCGAGAAGGATGTAGCCGCCGGATTGTTTGACGATGCCAAACACCGTCGACAGGCCAAGGCCGGTGCCCTTGCCGACATCCTTGGTCGTGAAAAACGGCTCGAAGATTTTTTCGCGCACCTCCGGTGGAATGCCGGAGCCATTATCCTCAACCTCAACCAGCACATAATCGGCGGGCGGCAGGGTTTGATCACCAAATGACGCGCATTCGTCCTTCGCGACATTGCGCGTGCGGATCTGCACCTTGCCGCCGGGCGCGCCCGACATGGCGTCGCGCGCATTGACGACCAGATTCATTATGACCTGCTCGAACTGCGTCATATCGGCTTTGACGAACCACAGATCGCGGCCATGACGCACGTCGATGTCGGTTTTCTCGTCGACGACCTTGCGCAGCAGCATCTGGAATTCGGACAGCGCGTCGCCAAGATGCAGCACTTGCGGCCGCAATGTCTGACGACGCGAGAAGGCGAGCAACTGACGCGTCAGATTAGCCGCGCGCAACGCCGTGTCCTTAATCTGGCGAATATCCTTGAACGCGGGATCGGTCGGTCGATGGCTGGCGAGCAGCAAATCCGAATAGCCAATGATCGCGGTCAACATATTATTGAAGTCATGCGCGATGCCGCCGGCGAGTTGTCCGACGGCGTTTAATTTCTGCGACTGCGCGAACTCCTCCTGCAACTTGCGCTGCTCGGTGGTGTCCAGCGCATAAAGCATCGCGCCCTTGTTGCCGGAGTCATCGCCCGGCGAAGTGAAAATGCGGGCGGAATGCGGCGCGCCATTGGCGTCAAAAGCGATGTCCACGGGCGGCACGTCGCTTTTGCCGTCGATGGCTTCACGCAAAGCGGCGCGCAAGGCGCTGACGTCCCGTTCGCCAAGTCCACGCAATACTGACCAGGGCTCAGCGGCGGCGCCCTGCCCGCCTTTCAACGCGTCCGGCAGCAGGCGCGCAAAGGCGGCGTTGGAATCGACCAGTCGACCGTCGGCGTCCAGCGTTGCGATCGCCATCGGCGTGGCGTTGAAGAAACGCGCAAAGCGAACCTCCGCCGCGCGAAGACTCTCTTCGGACGCTTCACCGGTGGCGCGATTAAGGACCAGCGTGCGCGATGACCCCGGCGCGCCATCCTGTCCGAAAGCGACCTGATGCAACAGGCGAACAGGCAAGGATCTGCCATCGCGACAGCGCAAATCGAGATCGATCTGTTCGGCGCGCACTTCGCCCGGCGCGCCGCGAACGGCGGCGATCATGGCGGCGCCATCATTGGCGACAATCGCATCGAGCGTCGCGCCGCCGGATCCTACCTGCGTCAGATCATAGCCCAGCCACCCTGCGAGGGTGTTGTTCATGTAGGAAATGTCGCCGCCGGGATCGGCGGAGAAAAAGCCGGCGGGCGCATGATCGAGAAAATCGATCGCGTGCTGAAGCTCCTGAAAGACATTTTCCTGACGCTGCCGATCGCTTGTGACGTCGGCGACCGCCCAGAGACAGGCGCGTGGACCGATCTGCGGCAGCGGTTTGACCCGGATGCGATACCAGCCCATCGCGCCCGCGCCGGTCAGCGGCGGCGACAAGCGCAAATCCTCGACATGGGATGCGCCGGCGCGCGCCGCCTGCGCCAGCCGGTAAATCGCCTCGGAGACTTCGGGCGGACCAGAGAACAGGCGTTCGACGCCGGGAACGCCGCGTGCATCGCGCGCGCCGGCGAGGGTCAGATAGGCGGCGTTGACATAGCGGATGTCCGACTCGCCATTGGTGATCAAAAGCCCTTCGCCCGAGGCGTCGGCGATCATGCGGGTGACGTCGTCGACCCTGTCCTGACTGGAAAATCGAACCAAACCAATCGCATAGGCGAAAAGGAAAAAGACCCCGGCAATGCTGAACAGGGCCAGCGCGGCGGTGATCACGCGCGGCGCGAAGGCCGCCGGCGCCAGCAGGAAGATCGCCGTCACCGCAATCATGGCGAGCGACAAAGACAGCACGAGCATCGTGCCGCCCGGCCGTTCGGTGCGATCATACGCGGACGGCGCCAACCGCTCGGTCATTCCCTCATCCTCGTCCGCCGCCCGAAAGAGAACCGGGACTGGGCGAACCACGTAACGCCAAAAGCGGCGACGCATTGAATTATAACGCAAAAACTGAACGCGGCGGCTTCCGCCGCCACAACGGTGGAATCACAAAGAAACAATGGCCTTGCACGGTCATTCTGGCAACGGCGGCGGCGGGATATCCCCATCCGGGCTCGATCAGCCGGCGTTAACCCTCTATTAACCTTCCGGCGCCGCTTGCCAGAAAAGCTGTTAAGCTGGCAAAGTCATCGGCGTAGGTAATGAGAGAACCCCAGTTCATGTCGGATAAATTCTCGCAGCTGCTCCCCATGCTTGGAGCAATCGTGGCGTTCCTGTTCGCCGCGCTTCTTCTGGTCTACATCGTGCGTCTGGTTTTCGGCCGCCGCATTCGCGCGCCAGGCGCGCGCAATCGTCCGCGCCGTCTGGACATCGTCGATGTGTTCGATCTCGACAAGGAGCGTCAGCTCGTCATTGTCCGGCGCGACAACACCGAACATCTGCTGCTGATCGGCGGCCCGAACGACGTGCTCGTCGAAAGCGCGATCAGTCGCGTCGAGGGCGTTGTCGGCCGCACAGAGTCGAATCGCGCAGAAACCTCGTCGCGCGCCGCGTCGACGAATTGGCCCGCGGGTCCCGCCGCCGAGGAAGAGGTTTCCCCGACGCCGGCTCCGATCAAGCCAGCCGCGCCGACAGGCCTTAACCTGCCGCCGGAAATCACCGCGCCGAAACCGGCCGCTCCCAAGCCGGCCACGCCGCCGCCGCTGCGCCCTGCCGCGCCGCCAATCGCCGCCGAGCCCGCTGCGCCGACACCCACGGCGCCTCCGGCTCCGGGCGCTCCGCCCGCGCGTCCGATGGCGGGCGGGCCGCCGCCCTTGCGTCCGGCTGCGCCGCCGCGTCAGGGTCCGCCGCCTTTCCTGGCGCGCACCCAGCAGATCATCAAACCGAAGTCTGAAGAGGGCGAGGCCCCGGCCAGCGGCGAACTGAAAATGACCCCGCCGCCGATCCCGACGCGCCCCGTCGCGCCGCCGCCGCCCCCGCTGCGTCCGACTGCGCCGCCGATGCCGCCGCGCCCCGCTGCGCCCGCCGGCGACGCGCCGCTTTCTGGCGCAGAACCGACGCCGCCGGCTCCGCCGCAGGTGCGTATGGGCATTCCCCCGCAACGCCCCGCCGCGCCGCCGCCGGTTCCGCCGGCGCCGCCTGCAGCTCCTGCCGGAGACGCCCTCGAATCTCTCGAGGAAGAAATGGCCCGCCTGCTTGGACGGCCTGAAAAGGAATAAAAAATAAAGGGCGTCGGAACATTCCGGCGCCCTTCGTCATTTCAGCGTTTTGCGTAACCGTTCAGTCGTCGCGGTAAACTTTTTCGCGACGCTCGTGACGCTCCTGCGCCTCGATGGACAAGGTCGCGATCGGCCGAGCGTCCAGCCGCTTGAGCGAGATCGGCTCTCCCGTCTCCTCGCAATAGCCATAGCTGCCGTCGTCAAGCCGCTGCAGCGCGGCGTCGATCTTGGCGATCAGCTTGCGCTGACGATCCCGCGCACGCAGTTCAATGGCCCGATCCGTTTCCGAAGATGCGCGATCCGCCAGATCCGGATGATTTTCATTTTCGTTTTGCAGGGCGGCGAGCGTCTCGCGGCTCTCCTGCAAAATGTCTTCTTTCCATGAATGCAATTTTCGGCGGAAATATTCACGCTGCCGATCATTCATGAAAGGCTCGTCGTCGGACGGCTTATAGGCGTCTTTTAGGTCGATCATCATTACCGCGAATCCCAAATAGGATTATTGCGCGGTTATATAAACGCGCCGGGTGACATAGACAAATCGGGCGAGAGCGGCGGCCGCGGCCGCCGCAAGCCTTGGGCTAACCTTGCGCTAACCCTGCGCTAACTCATGGCTTTCCGGAGATTTTCGTCGATCTTGTCGAGGAAGCCGGTGGTCGACAGCCAGCGCTGATGATGCCCCACGAGCAGGGCCAGATCCTTGGTCATGAAGCCCGCCTCGACGGTGGCGACGCAGACCTCCTCCAGCGTTTTCGCAAATCGCGCCAGTTCGGCGTTGTCGTCGAGCTTGGCGCGATGCGCCAGACCGCGCGTCCAGGCGAAGATCGAGGCGATGGAGTTCGTCGAGGTCTCGTGACCCTTCTGATGTTCGCGGTAATGACGCGTGACCGTGCCATGCGCGGCTTCGGCCTCGACGGTCTTGCCGTCCGGCGTCATCAGCACGCTGGTCATCAGGCCAAGCGAGCCAAACCCCTGCGCCACCGTGTCGGACTGCACGTCGCCATCGTAATTTTTACAGGCCCAGATATAGCCGCCGGACCATTTCAGCGCCGAAGCGACCATGTCGTCGATCAGGCGATGCTCGTAGTGCAGACCAAGCGCGGCGTATTGCGTCTTGAATTCGGCGTCGTAAATCTCCTGAAACAGATCCTTGAAGCGACCGTCATAGGCTTTCAGAATCGTGTTCTTGGTGGAGAGATAGACCGGGAATTTACGGTTGATCCCATAATTGAAGGTCGCGCGGGCGAATTCGCGGATCGACTCGTCGAGATTATACATCGCCATGGCGACGCCGGCGTTCGGGAACGCGAAAACTTCCTTCTCGATGACGGTTCCGTCTTCACCCTCAAACTTGATGGTCAGACGTCCCTTACCTGGCACCTTGAAATCGGTGGCTCGGTACTGGTCGCCGAAGGCGTGGCGGCCGACGACGATCGGCTTCGTCCAGCCCGGCACGAGCCGCGGGATGTTCTTGATGATGATCGGCTCGCGGAAGATCACGCCGCCGAGGATGTTGCGGATCGTGCCGTTGGGTGACCGCCACATCTTCTTGAGGCCGAATTCCTCGACCCGGGCCTCATCGGGAGTGATCGTGGCGCACTTGACGCCGACGCCGTGTTTCTTGATGGCGTTGGCTGCATCGATCGTCACCTGATCACTGGTGGCGTCGCGATTCTGGACGGAGAGATCGTAATAGAGAAGATCGACGTCGAGATAGGGCCGGATCAGCTTGTCCTTGATGAAAGCCCAGATGATGCGGGTCATTTCGTCGCCGTCGAGTTCGACGACCGGATTCGTCACCTTGATCTTCTGCATATTCTCGATCCTTCGCTGCGTCGGTCTTATAGCGCCGCCGCCGGCGGGGGCAAATCTCGCGCCGGCGTCCCCTGTCGACCCGCCTCTTTCATGATGACGGGCTTTGCGACTAAGTTGCGCCGCCGTGGACGTGGCGGAAAATTCAGGCGAGAGACTCAGGAGCGAAACAGGTGGTCGGGGCAGGAACGGATCACACTAAGACGGCGTATTCGGGCGGCCCGGCGATCATTCTCGTGCGGCCCCAGCTCGCCGTGAACATCGGCATGTGCGCCCGGGCGATGGCGAATTTCGGCCTCTCCGACCTGCGGCTGGTGTCGCCGCGCGAGGGCTGGCCACGCACCGGCGCCTATCGAAAAGGCGCCTACGCCGCCGCCGCCGGCGCGGTGCATCTGCTCGAAAGCGCGAAGCTCTACGACAGCGTGCGCGAGGCGATTGAGGATTTGTCCTTTGTCTACGCCGCCACGGCGCGCGGGCGCGGCCAGATGAAGCCGGTGCAGACGCCGGCGCTCGCGCTGCCGATCACCGCCGCGCGTCACGCCGCCGGCGAAAAACATGGCGTGTTGTATGGGCCCGAACGCACCGGACTCGACAATGACGATGTCGCGCTGGCCGATGCGATCCTCACCTTTCCGGTTAATCCCGCCTACGCCTCGCTCAATCTGGCGCAGGCGGTGTTGCTCACCGGCTATGAATGGTTCCGCGCCGCGCATGGCGACGTCATGCCCTTCGAGATTGAAGAACGCTCGCCGCCGGCGACACGCGAGATGACGCTTTCCTTCTTCGATTTTCTCGAAGACGAACTCGACAAGCGCGGTTTTTTCCGCTCCGAAACCAAGAAGCCGGTGATGGCGCGCAATCTGCGCAACATGTTTCACCGCATGGGCCTGACCGAACAGGATGTGCGGACGCTGTGGGGCATGGTGGTGCGCTTGGTCGAAGGACCGCGTCGCGATCCCAAAAAACCGAACCGGCGCAAGCAGGCCGACGCAACGGCCAGCGACGACGCGCAGGATCAGTGAAACGCCGGCTTCGTCGTCGTCGGGGTCGCCTGCGCGACCAGTGGGCTCGCCTGATGATGCAGCAGACGCCAGTCGTCGTCGATCCGACGAAACCATTTGGTCGCCACGAGCAAGGCGCCGGCAACCTCCTCGACGCAATAGACGCGCCCTTCATTGTCGCCGACGATGATTTTCGCCTCGCGCGCCGTCACCGCCTCCTGCGCTGTGTTGCGAAAAATATCGCGATAGGAAGCGATGACCGCCGCCCGTCCGATCAGCGCCGGCCACCCCGGATGCACGCAGGCGACGCCGTCCTGCGCCCAGAGCGCCTCCATCGCGACAAGATCCCGCGCGGCGAAGGCGCGGTAGTAAAATTCATTGGCGGCGCGCAAGGCGCTCTCGGTCACTCCATCGTCATGCATGTCGTGAAGAGTGACGCAGTTGCGCAGTTCTGACAATGATCCGCTTTCGACGCGGCGGGGCGACGCCTATATCCCCGTCAGCCGCAAATTGTGATAGGCCCGCCACACCCCGGCCTTGAACCGGAGGCGATGGAGAAAAACATGTTCATTCAGACGGAAGCCACGCCCAATCCCGCAACCCTGAAGTTTCTGCCCGGCCAGACGGTGCTCGGTCAGGGCGCAATGGAGTTTCGCTCCGCAGCCGAAGCTGGCAAGGCGCCGCTGGCGCAGGCGTTGCTGGCGATCCCCGGCGTCACGGCGGTGATGTATGGCTCAGATTTCGTCTCCGTCACCAAAGACGCCACTGACTGGGCCCATCTCAAGCCGGCCATTCTCGGCACGATCATGGAGCATTTCACCGCCGAAGCGCCGCTACTGGCGGATGACGCTGCGACAAGCGACTCGCAGGACGGCGAATTCTTCGAGCCCGCCGACGCCGAGACCGTGGCGACGATCAAGGAACTGATCGAGACGCGGGTGCGGCCGGCCGTCGCCGGCGACGGCGGCGACATTGTGTTTCGCGGCTTTCGCGATGGCGTCGTCTATCTCGGCATGAAGGGCGCCTGCTCGGGTTGTCCGTCTTCGACCGCCACGCTGCGCAACGGCATCGAAAATCTGCTGCGTCATTTTCTGCCGCAGGTGAAAGCGGTGGAACGGATCTGAGGCGGCGCACACGGCGTTTGTTGATCGTCAGGGCGAATCCGTCATAATCGGAGAATCATGAGAATTCTGGCGATTGACACCTCCCTGCCCGCCGTTTCGGCCTGCGTGCTCGACGACGATGCGGAAACGCCGATCGCGTCCGAGACGATCGAGATGGAGCGCGGCCATGGCGAGGCCCTGCTGCCGCTCGTCGAACGGGTGATGGCGAAGGTCGAGGGCGGCTTCGCTTCGCTCGACCGCATCGCTGTTACGGTGGGCCCCGGCTCCTTCACCGGCATCCGCATTGGTCTGGCCGCCGGACAAGCGATCGGCCTCGCCTGTAAATGCGACGTTGTCGGCGTCTCGACTCTCGCCGCGCTCGCCACGCCGCTGATCCTCGGCGATTACGACGGCGTGCTCGCGGCGGCGATCGACGCCCGTTATGGCAAAGTCTATATCGCCGCCTTCGGGCCGGACGGTCGCCCCATCGTCGCCCCGCGCCGTGACGGCGCCCTGGAGGCTTTGCGCGCCATGGGCGCCGGGCCGCTGATCCTGACCGGCTCGGGCGCCGAATTGATCGCCCGCGAAGCCCGCGCCCGCGGCGTGCCGACCCGGATCGTCAATGAGCAGGCCTATCCCGACATCGCCTTTGTCGCCCGGCTGGGCATGGCCGCCAATCCGACGACCGCCCCCGCCCGACCG
>JALRFG010000299.1 GCA_023253795.1 Methylocystis sp. | reverse complement strand
ATCGCGCCGCTCGCCCTCGGCATGGTCGCGCTGATTGCGGCGGATGGGGTGCTGGCGGGCGGCAATGACCTGCTGATGGTGGCGCTGGGCGTGAGCCTCTGGGGCTTGCATATGGGGCTGACGCAGGGGCTGCTGGCGGCGCTGGTGGCGGACGCCGCACCGGCGGCGTTACGCGGCACAGCTTTCGGCGTGTTCAACCTCGCCAGCGGCGTGGCGCTGCTTATCGCCAGCTGGGCGGCCGGGGCGCTGTGGGACTTTGAGGGCGATTACGCCGCTTTTTCCGCCAGCGGATTCTGCGCCCTGGCGGCGCTGGCCCGTCTGCTGGCTCTGCGGCGCAAGCTGGCGAGCGGCGGCCTGGCAGGGGGAAGTCGTTGATTTTCCATCCTTCGTCTTGGCCGTGACAGGGTAGAGGCGCAGGGATGATATTGCGGCGCCGCAATATTTGAATTATCCCTTTGCTCCGCGGTCATGACAAAGAATTATTCGCCGCCAGAGGGGTAGGCCATGGACAGTTTTGGCTCGGCCAACGCCGAA
>JALRFG010000298.1 GCA_023253795.1 Methylocystis sp. | reverse complement strand
TGGCCGGCGCCGCAGGGGGGCGGGAGGGCAAAGCCACGGCAGGCAAGGCTTTGGCAGGCGTCGCATTTTGGACTGCGGGCGCAGGCTGTGCAGGCGTTTGCGGCGCAAAGGCCGTGGTGCTCGCGACTTGGGTTTTTTGCGGGAAGGCGCGGCCCAATTGCGCGGGACGCCAATTGTCGCTCAGCGTTGCCAATAACATGCCGTCATCATCCCCTTCCATCGGGGCGCGACCGAGATAATCCACCCGCACCCGTGCGGTGCCGAGATGTTTGAAACCGAGGCTTGTCGCCACTTGTTCGGAGACATCGACCAAACGGTCGTCATGATAGGGGCCGCGATCATTGGCACGCGCGATGATCGAGCGACCATTGAGCATATTGGTCACGCGCACATAGCTGGGCAGCGGCATGGTCGGATGCGCGATAGAGACCGATTCACGGTCGAACACTTCGCCATTCGCGGTCAGACGGCCATGGAATTGCGGGCCATACCAAGAGGCGGTGCCGGTGGCCGAATAGCCTTTGACCTCTTTCGGTACAT
>JALRFG010000297.1 GCA_023253795.1 Methylocystis sp. | reverse complement strand
GCATTGTGCGGAATGCCATTCGCCGCGTAACGCCGCGGGCGCGATCATTCCGTCGCTGCGTTTTGCCGGTGGCCCCGATCCGGAAGGCAAGGGCTTCGTGCCGAACATCACGCAAGCCGACAATGGCCTTAAGAAATGGTCGGCCGGTGACATTGCCGAATTGCTGAAATCGGGTTTCACGCCTGATTATGATTCCGTCGGTGGAACCATGGCGCCTGTGGTCAAGAATATGGCGCGCCTGTCGGATGCAGATCGCATGGCGATGGGCGTTTATCTCAAATCGCTTCCGGCGATTGAAACACCGCCGCGCCCGGCCAAGAAACAATGATGGGTTAGTCCATCACCGCGGCTTTGAGAATGCAGATCATCGTCGCGTGGGCGGGTTTCTTGGACACGTTGCGGACGATGTGCGGACGGTCGCAGCGATAGCGGATCGTCTCGCCAGCTTTCACCGTGTCGATCTCACCGCCGACTTCCACTTCGAGCTCGCCCTCCATCACCGAGAGCGCCTCAACGGAGCCGCGTTGATGCGCGTCACTTT
>JALRFG010000296.1 GCA_023253795.1 Methylocystis sp. | reverse complement strand
CCGGGAGCCGACTTTTTCGCCTTCGCTCAACCATCTGATCTAAATAGCCTTTCTCAGCTATCTAGGCCAGCCCCAAAAACTATTGGAAGTCGTGCAGACGGCGCTCGATCTTTCGCCCCGAATGTCGTCGCAGCAGATCGACACCCAGGCGCGTCTGCTCAAGGCGAAAGTCAATGTCGCGGATTTTGCTGACAGCAAGAAGCTGGAGCGTTTTTTGGCGCGCTTCGCGACAATGTATGACGTTAAACATGTGAGCGACCCTCATGCTGCCGCGGCCGCTTCTAATCCGCTGTTGTACAGCGCCGCCGCGCAGGATCGCGGCGAGAATCCCGGCGTTGATTTCAGTCTAATCCTGCGCCAGCAAAACGCCTCTCGACTAACCTGATTTCATGAAAAAAAAGCCCGGCCGTATTTCCGGCCGGGCCTGATTTTGGAGTTCCCTGACCGCGCGTGGCGCGATCAGGGACGCTGTGCGTCTTAGTACTTCGCGACGACCGGAGCAGCGCCCCAGTTGAAGTGATAGTTCACGCCGGCGCGAACCGTGTT
>JALRFG010000295.1 GCA_023253795.1 Methylocystis sp. | reverse complement strand
ATACCGAAACGATGGGGCTGATAACCTCGCGCGACCGGCTGTGCGTGGTTCAGCTGTCCGACGGCGGGGGCGACGAGCATCTGGTGCGCTTCGGGCCGGGCAGCGATTATGCCGCACCCGAGCTGAAGGCGGTGCTCGGCGATCGCGAACGGCTGAAGCTCTATCATTTCGCGCGATTCGATCTGGCGGCGATCCGCCACTATCTTGGGGTGGTGGCCGCGCCGGTCTATTGCACCAAGATCGCCTCGCGGCTGGTGCGCACCTACACCGACCGCCACGGGCTGAAGGATCTGGTGCGCGACCTGCTCGGTGCCGAGCTGTCCAAGGCGCAGCAGTCGTCGGACTGGGGCGGCCCGGTGCTGAGCGACGCGCAGCGCGACTATGCCGCGTCGGACGTGCGCTTCCTCCACGCCATGAAGGCCGAGCTGGACGCGCGGCTGGCGCGCGAGGGACGCACGGCGCTGGCCCAAGCGTGCTTCGATTTCCTGCCGCACCGCGCCGAACTCGACCTTGCCGGCTGGCCCGAGGTCGATATCTTCGCGCATAT
>JALRFG010000294.1 GCA_023253795.1 Methylocystis sp. | reverse complement strand
AAAGATTATTCATTCAGTCGATGTTACGCCGGCCAATGTGCATGATAGCCAGACGGTCGGAGGTCTTCTTCACGGCAATGAAACAAAGGTATGGGGTGACAGCGCTTATCAAGGTCAGAAAGAAGCGATCAGGGAAGCCGCTCCTAAAGCCAAGGATATGACGAATAAACGAGGCGCGCGACATAAGCCTCTGACGGAAGTTGACCAATCGAAAAACCGCACAAAATCCAAAGTCAGATCCAGAGTTGAGCATCCATTTCTGGTCATCAAAAAGATTTTCGGATTTTTCCATGTTCGTTATCGTGGATTGGAAAAGAACCGGTCGAGGTTCGAAGTTGTATGCGCACTCGCCAATCTTTACATGAAGCGGCATACTCTCATGCGACGATGTTGGGCCTAACGCCCGAGTTGCGTCTAAAAACCTAAATCAGAAGCCTTTCAACCCAATTTTCAAGCTCCGCGCCGAGCTGAATGGGTGAAAATCAACGAAACTCATTCATGAACCATCAAAAATTCTGAAAATTTGCGAATGACGGTATTTGTTCAGAGCTTCC
>JALRFG010000293.1 GCA_023253795.1 Methylocystis sp. | reverse complement strand
ACCTTTGCAATGGTCCGCTTCTGGCAAAATTCTAAAAACAATCAGAAGGTTGAATATAACCCGGCCAGAAATGGTCGGGTTTTTCCTTGTGCGCGACCGCACATCCGTCCTGATAGGCCTCATCTACCTTCCTCTCATCGAAACGAAGTTCTGAGGGGAACAACAATGAAAGCCTTCTTCAAAGCCATGCTGACGACCACCGCCTTCGCTCTGACCTTGGGCGTAACGGCGGCGATTTTAGGTTCCACCGCTGCCGATGCAGCCTCTGTGGTTGATAAGTCTGAGGTTAGCGGCATGTCCTGCCATCAGGGCCATCAGAACGCTGATCGTTGCGGCGGGTGGGGTCAATAACGCTAGGCAGCTTGTCGCCGACTATCATTACTGCTGGGGATGTTCATGAAATCTCTGCTCGCATCATTACCTCTAATAGCCACCGCTCTGTTCCTGGTTGCCTGCTTACCTACAGCCCCGGAGGCGGCGATGGTCGATGAGCCAAGCGCCTATATGCTGCATCTGAACGAAATCGGCCCATCTCGAGGCGTCTAGCCTGTTTTT
>JALRFG010000292.1 GCA_023253795.1 Methylocystis sp. | reverse complement strand
CCCCTGAACATCATCGTCTGATCATCCTGGGCTCGGGTCCGGCAGGCTACACGGCAGCCGTCTACGCGGCCCGTGCGAACCTAAAGCCCGTGCTCATTACCGGCCTGGCCCAAGGTGGCCAGCTCATGACCACCACCGATGTCGAGAACTGGCCGGCCGATCCGAAAGGCGTGCAGGGGCCGGAGTTAATGCAACGATTCCTTGAGCATGCCGAAGCGTTTGATACGCGGATCGTCTTTGATCACATTCATACCGCGACGCTTAATACCAAGCCGATGCTGCTGGCCGGTGATGCGGGCAGCTATAGCTGCGATGCGCTGATCATCGCCACCGGCGCTTCGGCCCAATACCTGGGCCTTGCGTCAGAACAAAACTTTATGGGCAAAGGCGTATCAGGCTGCGCGACTTGTGATGGATTTTTTTATAAAAATCAGGATGTCTGCGTTGTCGGCGGCGGCAATGCCGCAGTCGAAGAAGCCCTGTACCTCTCCAATATCGCACGGCAGGTCACCGTGATTCATCGTCGTGACAAATTCCGTGCAGAGCCAATACTGGTGG
>JALRFG010000291.1 GCA_023253795.1 Methylocystis sp. | reverse complement strand
TAAAAGGGCGCGCGTATAACCGCCTGCGCCAAAAGTGCCATCAACAAATCTCCCTCCACGCTCAGGCGCAAGCGCCGCGATTGCTTCATCCCGCAAAACAGCAACATGCCGAGGGTCTTTACTCAGCATCAAATCAGTTGGCGCGCCGCGGCCCATTGTCTTCGACTTCCTCCTCACGCGCCTGCGCCGTCCTGGAGCTAGAGCGCTCCTGAACGATCTCATTTGATCTGACAGAGCCCGCGCAGCGCAAAGCCGCATCGACATAAAATTTCTTTGCGAAGTGAGACGAAACGCCATGAAGGTTCTAATGATGTCGACGTAGCGGCTGTCAGCCGAAGCGCCATGTTGACGCTCAGCTCTATTAGGCTTTGTTAGTGTTAAGGGACCGTTTACGGGCCGACAGGTTGATCGAGCTGCGAGCGATTCTGGGGATTATTTTCCTAATATGAGCGCCAGCCGGCCTGTAAGCCGGGTTCTGTATGGCCCCTGCGGATCGCTCCGCAGAAACGTGGCGGCCATTCCTCTGCAGCGCCCGTTGCCGGGCGCTTGATGCGACCTACCCGGACAGCC
>JALRFG010000290.1 GCA_023253795.1 Methylocystis sp. | reverse complement strand
CCGGGAGCCGACTTTTTCGCCTTCGCTCAACCATCTGATCTAAATAGCCTTTCTCAGCTATCTAGGCCAGCCCCTTTAAATATTTTAGGTGGTGGACCTATCCACCAAGGAGAAGACGGCTAGTCAATTTTCTAACTATCTGATTAAAAGGAATAAATAAGAATGGCGTCTTGTGATTCAACCGAGAAAAGCGCTAGCTTGAGCGACCAAGCGGATGCGAAACATGGTTCCGCCTTGGTCGCCGACAAGCATGAACCTAAGGCCGGCTTCCGGAAAACTTGTCAAAGGCGGATATTATCATCCTGTCTAGGCTCAGGACTCATTGATTGAGATAGAAGGCGCAGCTGGCGGCTATACAAATTGCCGAGAAAAAGGTGTGAGAACAGCGATCATATCTTGTCGCTATACGTCTCCAATCCTTAAGTTTTGCGAAGAGGTTCTCGATTTTATGTCGGGTTTTATAGAGCGCCTTGTCATAGGCGATGAGAACCTTTCGGTTCCGTCTGGGAGGAATGCATGGGGTTACCCCGCTTTCCTCCAAAGCCGCACGAAAATCATCACTATCGTAGCCCTT
>JALRFG010000028.1 GCA_023253795.1 Methylocystis sp. | reverse complement strand
CGCCGCTTGCGCAAAAGATTACGCCGATCCAAACAATAGGCGCTTTCATGCACAAAGCCTTGCCTGTCCAAAGTGCGGCCCCCAGTTGAGTATGGAGCCGAAGGAGATCGCACAAGCGATCCGCGCAGGAAAAATTATCGCCTTAAAAGGCGTCGGCGGCTTCCATTTGATTTGTGATGCACGACGCCGCGAAACTGTCGCGCGCCTGCGTCAACGCAAAAATCGTGACGCCAAACCCTTCGCCGTGATGGTCGCAAATTGTGCAGCGCTGTCATATATCGCCACGCCAACAGATTCGGAGATGCGACTCACCGCCAGTCCGGCGACGCCAATCGTTCTCATGAAACCGAAACCGGGCCTCCCGCAGGAAATTGCGCCGGACCTGTCGCGGATCGGCGTTTTTCTCGCCTATGCGCCTATTCATTATTTGTTGTTTTCCTGCCTGGCTGAGGACGCCGCATCAGAAGACAGCGATGTCGCGCTTGTTATCACCAGCGCCAACGCCGGCGGCGAACCACTCATCATCGATAACGACACGGCGCATCATCTCCTGAATGATATCGCCGACCTTATCGTCACGCATGATCGGCCAATCGTGACGCCTGCCGATGACAGCGTGATGAGCATGATTGATAATGCGCCCGTCTTTCTGCGTCGGGCGCGCGGTTTTGCGCCGGAGCCAATTGATCTCGGTGACGACGGACCGTCTGTGATCGCTTTTGGGGCGCATCAGAAAACCACAGTCACAATAACGCGTGGCCGAGAGGCGTTCGTCTCACAGCACATCGGCGATCTCGATGGACCCGGAGCGCGACGGCGTTATCACGAAATCGTACAACATCTTCTGGATTTTCTTGGCGTCAAACCAGAAGCCGCCGCCTGCGACCTGCATCCTGATTTCCCCTCTACGCGCATCGCAGAAGAAACCGGCTTACCGCTACTGCGGGTGCAGCACCATGCTGCGCATATCGCTACTGTCGCGGCGGAATATCAGCATCAAGGGCGCTTACTTGGCGCTGCGCTCGACGGCTATGGCTACGGCGATGATGGCGGCGCATGGGGCGGCGAATTAATTTCCATAGTAGATTCGGGTTGGCGACGGATTGGACATCTTGCGCCAATGCCACTGCCAGGCGGCGATCGCGCGGCGCGTGAAATCTGGCGCATGGGACTTGCGGCGGCGGCAAGCGTCAACCGCCTGAGCAATGACGTCCTTCACCAGCTGGGTGGCGCTAACAGTCATGCAACAGGCGTCGCGATGATGCTGCGCGCAGGAAGAACGCCGCAGACAACCAGTCTTGGCCGCCTCTTTGACGCCGCCGCCGCAATTTTAGGCCTGCGGAATGAACAATCCGAGGAGGCGCAGGCCGCAATGGAGCTGGAGGCGCTGGCGCATACGCCGATCTGCCTGCCCGGCGGTTACAGGATCGACGCCAATATTCTTGATTTCACCCCGCTTCTGGCGCATCTCCTTGACGCCCGCCCTACGCCTATCGAAGGAGCCAATCTGCTGCATGGCACGGTTGCGGCGGGCCTCGCCGAATGGATAAACCGCGCCGCGCAAACGCATGGCGGTGTCGAGATCGCGCTGGCCGGCGGCTGTATGACCAATCGTATCCTGGCCGAGGGGGTATGCGCGCAACTGCGCGCCCATGGGCGAACACCGCTGTTGCCGCGTCGCGTGCCGACCAATGATGGCGGCCTGTCTCTCGGACAGGCGCTGCTGGCGCGTCGGGCGCTATTATCTGGTAAACTCCGCGCCGACAGGAATAACCCCGCATGTGCCTCGCAATCCCGGTCCGCATAACCGAACTTCTGCCAGATGGCATGGCCCGCGCCGAACTTGACGGCGTCACCATGACAATTGGCGTGATGATGCTCGACCATGTCGCTATCGATGATTACGTCATCACACATGTTGGCTTCGCCATCGCCCGCATTGATCCTGCGGAGGCGCAACATACGCTTGAGATGATCCGCAGCGCCACGCAGGAAAGCGACGAGGCGACCGCGTGAAACATATTGACGATTACAGAGACGGCGCCCTCGCCCGCACGCTGGCGGAGCGGATTGCAATAACCATCCAGCCCGATCGCAGCTACGCCTTCATGGAATTCTGCGGCGGTCATACGCATGCAATTTCGCGCTATGGTCTTGAAGACTTGCTGCCTCCCGCCATCCGCCTTATCCACGGCCCCGGCTGCCCTGTCTGCGTCTTGCCCGTTGGGCGCCTCGCTGCTGCGATTGATCTTGCCAAAACCCAATCGGTGACGCTCTGCGTCTATGGCGATCTGATGCGCGTGCCGACAACGCGCGGATATAGCCTGCTATCGGCTAAGGCCGATGGCGCCGACATACGCATGATCTATTCACCGCTCGACGCCGTGCGTATGGCCGAACAAAATCCGACGCGAGAGGTTGTTTTTTTCGCCATCGGTTTTGAAACCACCGCGCCCGCGACAGCACAGGCGATTCTGCTTGCCGAACGCAAGAAACTCTCGAACTTTTCTATCATCTGCAATCATGTCCTCACGCCGCCGGCGATGGATGCGATCATGGCGTCGCCCGGCGCCACGCCGACCACCATGCTCGATGGATTTATCGGCCCGGCGCATGTCGCAACCGTCACGGGTCTTGAGCCTTTTGAAAAAATTACACGACGCTACGCCAAGCCTGTCGTGATCGCCGGCTTCGAACCACTGGATGTCTTACAAGCGATCCTCATGCTCATACGACAAATCCATGAAGGACGCGCAGAGATTGAAAATCAATATCTGCGCGCCGTCTCATCCTCCGGCAATCGGCTGGCGCAAGCGGCTGTGGCGCAGGTATTCAATTTACGTGATTCATTTGAGTGGCGCGGCCTTGGCGTTGTGGCGGATAGCGCCTTGCGCCTGAATGAGCGCTACGCGCATTTTGACGCCGAACAACGCTACCCGATTCCAATTCCCCATATTAAAGATCATCCAGCCTGCGCCTGCAGTGAAATTCTGCGCGGCGTCAAAAAACCGACAGATTGTCGCTTGTTTGGAACGGCCTGCACGCCGGAAACGCCCGTCGGCTCCTGCATGGTTTCGTCCGAAGGCGCCTGCGCCGCACATTGGGCTTATGGCCGGTTCCGCGACAAAAACTATCGGCCCTGCGCCGAGTAGGAAACTCCCAGATGATGCAATTCAGCCGAAAGCTCGATATCGCGCGAGGCAAGATCGAACTCTCCCATGGCTCCGGCGGGCGAGCCTCAGCGCAGCTTGTGAATGAAATATTTTATCCCGCCTTCGCCAACAATCTTCTTTCTGCCGGCAACGATCAGGCAATTTTTCCGTCTCCCGCCGGTCGTCTGGCTATGAGCACCGACAGCTTCGTCGTTTCGCCGCTTTTCTTTCCCGGCGGCGATATTGGCGCGTTGGCGGTCAATGGCGTCATCAATGACCTCGCCATGGGCGGCGCACAACCGCTTTATCTCTCTGCGAGCTTTATCATTGAGGAAGGTTTTTCCTTTGCAGAGCTACGCCAGATTGCAGAAAATATGGGCGCAACTGCGCGAAGCGCCGGCGTTATGATTGTCACCGGAGACACAAAAGTCGTCGAGCGGGGAAAGGCGGACGGCGTATTTATCACAACCGCCGGCGTCGGCGTGATTCAGGATGGCGTTAATCTTTCAGGTGACCGCGCACGACCGGGAGATAGCGTCATTCTTTCAGGCAGCCTCGGCGATCATGGCGTCGCCGTTATGATGGCGCGACAAAATCTGGGTTTTGATACGCATGTCGAATCCGACTGCGCCGCGCTTCATGAGCTGGTCGCAGCCATGCTCGCGACCGCGGGACCGTCCATTCGCCTGATGCGCGATCCGACACGCGGCGGTCTGGCCGCGACGCTGAATGAAATCGCACAACAATCGCAGGTTGGATTCAGGCTTCGCGAGGCTGATATTCCGATTAAACCAGACGTCACGGCGGTCTGCGAATTGCTGGGGCTTGACCCGCTCAACGTCGCCAATGAAGGCAAGCTCATCGCCATCGTCGATGCAGATGTCGCACCAGCGCTGCTTGCGCAAATGCGCGCGCATCCGCTTGGCCGTGATGCGGCGCTGATCGGAACGGTTGTCGATGACGCGCATCGATTTGTAGAAATGGAAACAAAATTTGGCGGGCGGCGCGTCGTCGACTGGCTGTCCGGCGAACAATTGCCACGAATTTGCTAAAGTCTATCGACCGACAATCTGCGTATGCCGATCCTTGCGAACCGACATCGTAACGCCCAAGAATGTTCCGTATTTGTGATAATATTCACCCGTCAAATGTATGCCGTCAGGCGTATGGCAATGTTCATGCTCGCGGAATTCGTCGATAAAATCGTCATATTCGATCATCCGCAATTCCGGGTGATCGCGCCATAATGCAATGCGATAGACATCATTCACCTGATAGTCGCATCCATCATAAAAGCAGCGAAGGATATTGCGCTTGATAGCGCTATAAAGACTTGGCGGCTTGAAGGTGCGCTCATTGACGCGCGGGATGGAAATGAGCTGAATGTCGTCGACGCCCTCGAAATAATCGACAAGTTTCTTGGTGTATTCAACATAATTCGCTGCACCAATGTGCTGAATTGTGTCGTTGACGCCGGTCATTAGCAGCAGCTTGTCCGGCTCAGAACCGCCAAATAGCCCGCGAATACGTGAGCGCGGAAATTTCTCGACCAGTTCGTGATACAGCAAGCGTGAGTTACGCCCCGAAAAACCAATGCTGCAGGCGGTGACGCCACGGCCATCAAGACGCGCAGAGGCGAAGCGGGGCAATTCCGGAAAAATGCGTCCGTCTGAAGCCCAGGACTCCCCAACAATCAGGATTTTATAATCATTCGCGCCGCTATTGGCGCCATCACAATTTATAATCGGCACGTCAGTCCGCTTGATGGAAAGCATCGCAACCGTGGCTGAAACCAGCAGCGATAACACGACGACATGTGTCCAGCGCGACATCAAGCACCTAGCCGGGAATTGGCCGAACCGTCCATCAGTTCGGGGAAACTATACGATGACTGCGTGTTTTTGGGAACTTCAATTAGAGACCCATAGGCGCAGCTACCCGGCGCGCCACCCACTGCGCCCGCAACCGATTGATCGGTCGATCATAATAAGCCCAGATGAACCAGGAGGCCGCGAGGATCAGAACGAGGGCGAAGGCGCAGATCAGGAATCGATGCAGATAGTCGCCCTCTCCGGCCCGCAGGGCCCCGAGCACCGACCAGTGCAGCAAATAAGAGATATAGGATAAATCGCCCAGCATTCTATCATTAGGCGAACTCTCCTGTCGCACGGTGTAGAGCGCCCAGGGGATCATCGTCACGGCGATCAGCGTATTAGTGCGGCTGCTGAACGCCAGCAATGGCTGATCGGTGAACGGGCCAAACATCACAGTCTTGGCCAGCAACGCAAGGCAAAACACAACGATCGCCAGCGTCGCGAATAAAGACGCCCAGGCCAGACGTGGCGTGGGCTTCAAATCCAAAATAGCGGCGGCGACGCCTATGCCAAAAAAATACATAAACGGCGCCACGGTGACGCCGCCGCCTAGCCATTTCGAACAAACGGAAATCAGCAGGCAGATGAAAACGGCGTAGGCGCTTCTGTAAATTAAAAAAATGATCAGAGGCGCGACAAGATAAAACTGGATTTCCATATCCAGCGACCAGCCCGGTACATTGGCCTGAAAGGGCAGCGAATTATATCCGAGAATAAGAATGTTCGAGAACAGCTGATGCGCTAGATTGCCAACCGATTCCGGCCGGCCCTCCCGCACAAGCAGCAATATCCAAGAAATCAGCGAGCATAGGGCGAACACCGGCGTGATCCGCCAGACCCGCGAGATCAGATAGGTGAGGTAGGGCGTTCTGGTGTGCGCGTAGGTATGCGCCCACATGGTGGCGACCCAGTAACCGCTCAGCACGAAAAAGATCAGCACAGCCGACATGCCGATGTTGAAGCCGGTTGAATGATGCAAGAAAACAGCAAGGGCTAGGATCAGCCTGAATGCGCCGGGGGAGGCCAGTTTTTCCACTGCGCGCGTCATCATGGCTCCGGCTCATCCCGAACAGACTGTCGCCGTCCGGGTTTTCCAATCTCATTCCGGCGCTTCAGATCAACCGTCACGTCCGTCTTGATAAAAGTCTCTCGCTCGACGTCAGACTAATCATTTGCTCGCGCAACCAACCCTTCAGCAACCATGCCCGCCAGCATGGCGACGACGAAGACAGCGGCGCGGGGATCAAAAAATCCAAGATCGACAATCCCCGGCCCCGGGCAGACGCCGGCCAATCCCCAGCCAAGCCCAAAAATTGCGCTGCCCGCCAGCAGACGGCGATCGACAGTCGTTGACGTCGGCAGGCGCATGGGATCGCCAAGCCACGCGCGAGCGCGTGTCGCCGCCAGACGGAAGGCGAAAAACGCAACGCCGATGGCGCCCGCCATGACAAAAGCGAGCGACGGATCCCACAAACCGGCGATATCGAGAAAACCAAGCACTTTTTCAGGCCGGCTCATGCCGGAAATGCAGAGTCCAACGCCAAAAATCACACCGGCGAGATAAGTGACCAACATCTGCATCTGAATTTATCCAAGGAGATGACGAACGACAAAAACCGTGGCGAAGCCGGCCGTCATGAAGGTCACCGTCGCAGCAAGGGATCGTGGCGACAGACGCGACAATCCGCACACGCCATGCCCGCTCGTGCAGCCCGAGCCAAGACGAGAGCCGAAACCAACCAGCGCGCCGGCGAGCACGAGAACGCCCCAAGACGTCGAGAATACCGGCGCCTCTGGCGCACGCCACAGAGACAATGCCGCGGGGGCGCAGAGCAAACCCGCGATGAAGGCGATCCGCCACGCGGCGTCCGTCACGCGGGGAGACAATAGCCCGCCAACAATGCCGCTAATGCCTGTAATTCGGCCAACGCCCAGAATCATGATGGCGGAGGCGACGCCGATCAACGCGCCGCCTGTAGCAGCGCTCCACGGCGTAAAATGCACCCAGTCGATTTGCATGGCGGCGGCGTCCTCGCAGGGGCCGGTCTTCAGGAGTGCGCCCCGGTAAAATCTGCGCGCCATAGATCGCGAAGGATCTCAGCTTCATCCGCGCGCATTCAAATCACAAGACTGAGACGCGGCGAGATCGCGCCCGCCGCGCCCGTCAACCATCACGCGGAAGATCCGCGAAAAACGGTCTCTCGTCTCAGCGCGCCGCTTCGAAATGAGATTTGGCGCTCTCGACAAAGCCCACCGCTTTGTTGATGCGGGTTGGCGAATTGGTGCCTTTGGCCACTTTGGAGGCCTTGCGCAGCAATTTGATGCCCTGGCGGATGTGATCTGTCGGGTTTTGCCAGACGGCGCTGCGCGCACGGTCATATGACTGATCAATGTGTTCGATAAGGGAGGCCGGCTCCTGCGCATTGCCGGCCTGAATCGCCTCATTCGCCTCGCTGATCGCCTGCTCCAGATAGACCTGCTCGGCGCTGGCGGCCGGGATCACGCTCAATCCAAGACCCACAATAAATCCAGCGGCGGCGACGAAAAACTTACGCGAAATCATGAGGTTTCACTCCTGTTGCGACGAACGGACGGCGGAGGACGGGTTCTCTCCCTCAACGGGGAGAAAACGCTTGATCATATAAACCGCCGAACCGCCGTAGGAATCGACATTTAACCTTTTATCGGAAACCGGCGCGAAGCCCAACGCCTCCCAGAGCGGACGCGTCCCATTGACAGAGGTCAAGGCAATCGCCGGCAGCCTGGCCTGCCGGGCGACGCCATCAAGCTTGCGGATCAACGCCCGCGCAGCGCCTCCGCCACGTGCGGCGTCCAGAAGCGCGACATCGTGCAGATACAGACAATCCGCGTCTGGCGGGATGGCGTCGAGAAAACGGTCCAGCGGCGGAATGTCGTAAAGCGTCCACGGATGCGAAAGCGCATATCCGAGCACGACGCCATTATTATCGAAACAAAAACACCCCTGAGAAAACAAAAGGCGCTTTTCATCGAGAACCGCTGACCGCTCCGGAAAATCCGGATGGACTGCAGCGGCGATTGCGACAATGCCGGCGAGATCGGCGTGTGTCGCCGGGCGCCAGAGAGCCTCTGCAGACAAGCTCACGAGGCATCCTCTCCCGTGACGGCGTTACGCACCGCTTTTGTTGACATATGCGATCGGTTCCGTACGTTTTTATCCAACGCCATCTCAAGATTTTGCGCGGAATGGACGATCATAGACGACAATCTGACAACATTGCCGACGGATTTGAAAATATCTCTTGTTTTTGATCATCGCTAAATTTTAATTCTGCTGGCCAGCGACAAACCTGTTTTGCGTTTCAGGCTTCCCGATTTCAGTGAATGGTCCGCGTTATGATCCGCAAACAAACTCTATCGATCGCACTTGTCTGCATCAGCCTGCTGTCCGGCGTTCAAAATCTTTGCGCGCAGAGTTTTCTCGATGAACTGTTCGGCCCGGACGAATCCGCCAGTTCTCGCAGGGCTTCCGGCCGGAATGGTGTAGACGCCGGCGCGCATGGCGGTCGTGGCGGGCTGGATCATGGACATGCGGGTCGCGGGGAACATGGACAGCTAGACGGCGGGCGCGAAAATGACGGCGCATCATTCGGAAGCGGGACCGAGTTTTGTGTGCGCACCTGCGATGGCTATTTCTTTCCGTTGATCAAATCGGCGCAACAGACCAAACAGGCGTCCTGCGAATACGCCTGCCCCTCCGCGCCGGTAGCCTATTATCATGGCGCCTCGATCAAAAGCGCGCGCAATCTGAAGGGCGAGAAATACACGACGCTGCCGACCGCCTTCAAATTCCGCGAAAAAGTTTCGCAGGGCTGCACCTGCCATCCGCCGGAAGAATCGCAGGAAAATTCGCTCAAAATTGTCGGCAATGATCCAACCGCGCACTCCGGCGACATCGTCGTGGGTCAAAAGGGCGCGCTCGTCTATCAGGGAAAACAGGCGATCCCGATTGATCGTTCACGTCAATTGTCGGCGACGCAGCGTCAAAACATCCAGAGAATGACCGCCGGTCCGCTTCCCGCCGGCTCGACTCACTCATCAACGCAGGACGCGCAAGCCGGCGCTCCTGCCGAGACGCATAGCGAAACATCTGGCGAAACATCTGGCGGCGGCGCCGTCCTTTCGGGCGCGGCGACGCCAATGGGCGAGATTGACGCCGCAAACACGGGCCCCGTCGAAACCAATCGCGACGGTCTCACGACGTCTCCGGGACTGATGATCCTGCTGGCGCTGGGCGCGCTTGCCGTCATAGGCGCCGCCTTCAAACTGCTGCCGGCATTTAAGAACCGCACGACGGCGCAATTCAAAGACGAACCAACCTCAGGTGAGGCTGGTGATCGCGCCGCCCCAGACACGAGCGAAGCAGCGCTCAACTCGCCCAATTCGCTGGCGTGGGTCTGGAGCGAATATCGCGGCGTTATCTAAGACAAAGAGCGCATGAACGAAAAAGCCCCGGGTCCGCTGTCGCTGACCCGGGGCTTCAAAATTTTTATCGACGTCTTGTCGATCAAGACGCTCAGAGATGCGCGACCACCGCAAGACGCTTGACCATGCCGCTCTGATAAGCGCGCAGGAAGGCGTAATAATCGCGGAACGACACGCAACCGTTGGAATCTCCATTCGGTCCGAGCATATAGGTATGCGCCAGCAGGCCGGCGCGACCATAAATTGCGCCGCCGCCGCCAACCGGATTGAGGCGGAGAGCCGGAACGCCATGGAACAGCGCCTCGCGCGGCGTCAGCTCATAGACATGCGGCGGCGTCGCGCCCTTCATGCGTTCATTAACATAACGCGGGTCGTCAAGACGATCGCCAAGACCGGAATGCGCCTCCAGACGCGTGCCGTCCGGCAGATAAACCGTCTTCGCCGAAATATCATAGACGGCGGTGCGGTTGTCATAGCGCGCAGCGGCGACGGCCGCGCCGGTCGAAGAACCGCTCGGCACATTGCCCAGCAGCGAACGCCCGGTCGACACCGTTTCCTGCGCGGCGTAGGCCAGCGCCTGTCCGCCACGCGCCGGCTGGCCAGACGGTTCGCCAATGCCGAAAAACTTCTCAAGGAAGTTACGGTTATCCGTCGGCGCGGCGGCGGACGCCGTCCGGCGGAACGGAAGACCGGAAACGCGCGTCGGCGCAGACGCATGATTGTTTTCCGAAAGGGTTTTCAGCTCGGCGGCGTCCGGCCGACGCGGCGGCAACGGCGCCAGCGTCACGTCGCCATCGACTTCCGCGGTCTGCGTCGGCAGCGGCGCGGCCTCAAACGCGGCGCCGGCGACCGGCGGCGGCGCAGACGGAGCCATCGAGATTTTGCCGGTCGGCTTGACCGTCTTTAGCTCGGCGACCGGCTCGACATTCGCCGCGCCACGGACATCGACCAGCACCGGACCGGCGGCGTTCGTCGACGGCGCAATGGCTTCCTGCGTCTCCGCAACGTCGATGGTCGCGGTCGGACGCGCCTGCAGCAACCAGACGCCCGCCGAGAGACAGGCCATCAGCGCCGTAGTGCTCAAAAGAAGGCGCTGCGTCTTTCTGCCGGACGGCAGGCGCTCAAGCGAGATCGTCGTAAGCTGCGATCCGATTGCTTTATTCATCCGCCCCTCACTTGTTAATTCTTTGTCAACCACGACTTCAGGCCGTGGGAAAACCCGTGTCCAAAACGCCACATGCAAGCAGTAAATCAGCCGTTGATGGCTTTGTTCGCGCCGCATTGGGGCAATTCTGGGCCGGTTATGTGACCGTTGCGCCTACCGTTAATCTCGACAAGCAGTTGATTTGGATTGATTTTCACGCAGACGCGCGTCACAGGACTGAACATGGCGTCATCATTCGCCCAAAAGATAAAAATTAACTTAAACTTTAGATGCCGCCTGCCGCGCCGGGGGGCGTCGAATCGCCCGACGCTTGCCCGAACCCTGCGCATCCCCTAGAGCAGGCGGCGAAAAAGTTGATCGACCTTTTCGATCGCAGCTTTCTTCATCCATGTGAGCGGGCGCGATTTCTGACCGCGCGCAAAAGCCGGGCACACAGCGCGCATGCCCGACGCATCACTCTTTCCGGGAGGCTATATGAACGACATCAGACGCATTGGCGTGGGTCCGCGCATGAGCAAGGCGGTTGTCCATGGCAACACCATCTACACGGCTGGTCAGGTCGCCGAGAAAACCAAGGGCGGCTCGGTCGCCGATCAGACCCGCGAAATCCTCGGCCTGATCGACGACATCCTTGCCGAGGTTGGCAGCGAAAAAGCGAAAATCCTCTCCGCCACAATCTATCTGTCGGACATTTCGACCTTCGCCGATATGAACAGCGTGTGGGACGTATGGGTCGACAAGACGCATCCGCCGGCGCGCGCCACCCTCGAGGCGAAGCTCGTCACGCCTGATTACAAGGTCGAAATCGCCGTCATCGCGGCGCGTTGACCCCATTCAACGGATTATCGGGATCCTGCGCATAGCGCAGGGTCTCGAAGCGCATGGCGCCGGCGTCGATCAACACCAGGCGGCCAACAAGACCCTCGCCAAAACCAACAATTTCGCGCACCACTTCCAGCGCCATCATCGCGCCCACGACACCGGCAAGCGCGCCGAGCACGCCCGCTTCCTCGCAATTCGGCACGGTCCCCGGCGGCGGCGGCTCAGGAAAAAGACAGCGATAGGTTGGATTTGGTCGACCATCAGCGCCGCACTCAAAGGGCCGGAGCGTCGTCAGGGACGCATCGAATCCACCCAGCGCCGCCGTCACCAGCGGTCGTTTCTCATAAAAACAACTGTCGGACACCAGATAACGCGTTGCGAAATTATCCGACCCATCGGCGACAATGTCATAGCCGGCGATCAGATCGCGGGCGTTTGTCTCATCAAGACGCTGCATATGCGTCTCCACTGCGACATGCGGATTGAGTCGCGCAATCGCCGCGCGGGCGCTCTCCACCTTCAGGCGACCGACATCTTCCGTCGTGTGAATCACCTGCCGCTGCAGATTGGACAAAGCCACCCGATCATCGTCGACAACGCCGATCACGCCAACGCCGGCGGCGGCCAAATATTGCAGAAGCGGCGCGCCAAGCCCGCCGGCGCCGACAACCAGCACACGCGCTTTTTTCAGTCGCTGCTGACCGGGGCCGCCAATGTCGCGCAACACCAAATGCCGTGCATAGCGTTCGATTTCATCGCCAGTCAGGCTCATCCCGTCTCCATGGTTTCAAATCACCGGCCAACATAGCGGAGTCCGGCGCGCAGGGGGATGCAGTGTCAGCACTTGCGCACATACGGTCCCCCGCCTTCGTTCTCTATTCAGAACGATAGCGTTTATTTTATCGACCGAAACTGTTAGGAAAACCGAACACAGCGCAAGGGCAGGAAAAATGGGCGTCGAAGGACGAGACAAGCAGAAAATTCTGGAAGCGGGCGCACTGGCGCTCTCCGGTCAGCTTGGCCAAACCGTCCAGAGACTGCGCAAAGCCTATAATCTGTCGCTGTCTGAGCTTTCCCAGCAATCCGGCGTCGCGAAATCGATCATCAGCCAGATCGAGCGCAATGAGACCAATCCCACGCTCGCCACCATCTGGCGGCTGGCGCAGGCGCTGGATGTGTCCATCGAGCGCGTGCTGCAAACCGCCGAGGACGAGCCTTTCCTCGAAAAAACGCTGCGGACCGACACGCCGATTTTACTCTCCGACGACGGCAAGTGCCGACTGGAGATCATCGGCTGGATCAAGACGGTCGAATGGCTGCAATGCTACGAACTCACCGCCAACCCGGGCGGCGTGCTGGCCTCGGAAGCTCACCAGCGCGGCTCGGTGGAATGCCTATCGGTCCGCGCCGGCGTGCTTGAGGTGGAAGTCGCCGGCGTCAAGGAAACGGTGAAGGCCGGCGAAACGCTGCGTTACCGCTGCGATCGCCCCCACATCATACGCAACGCCGGCGATGCGCCGGCGCATGCGAATATGGTGTGTATCCTGAAAGCGGCGGTGATGGAGTAGCGCGCGCTACTCCAGTCCGCCCATGTGTTTTTGTGAATAGAGCTGAACACCAAGCTGCTTGATCAGTTCAAGCTGCGTTTCAAGGAAGTCGATATGGCCTTCCTCGCTCTTGATGATGCTCTCGAACAATTGTTCCGACACGCGGTCCTTGACCGAGAAGCAATAGGACGCCGCCTCGATATATGTGTTGCGGGCCTCGATCTCGGTCTGAAGGTCGGCGCGGATGATCTCCTCGACGGACTGACCAATACGCAGCGGATCAAGCACCTGCATATTGGGAAAACCTTCGAGAAACAGAATGCGTTCGGCGAAGGAATCCGCGTGGCGCATTTCCTCGATGGACTCTTCACGCCATTTTTTGGCGAGTTCCTTGAAACCCCAATTATCGAAAATGCGAAAATGCAGCCAGTACTGATTGACGGCCGTCAGTTCGGCGCGCAAGCCGCGATTGAGATAGTCGATAACCTTGGCGTCGCCACGCATCTGTCAAATCCTTTCCGCCTCCGGCGTGGCCTTGCCCCGCCGATGGTGAAAGAATAGCGCGCTGGCGTTCAGGCCGCCAGTGAGTCCCCACGGCAACTGTCGCAATCGCCGCCCGAGAGGTCATCAAGAGCGCCGCCGGCGTGCTGGTCGACAATGGCGACAATGTTTCTGGCGCAGCGGCCGCATTTCGCCTCGCAGCCCATGTGCCGGAAGACGGCTCCAACCGAAGGGCGCTCATTTCGGGCGCCGACGGATTCGCGGACTTCTTGATCGGACAGCACGTTGCAGGAACAGACGATCATAAACCAACCCACTTTGGAAAGGTTTCAAACTACATTGTATATCAGTAAGTTATATCATCTCTGCGGGGTTTCAAGAGATATAGTCCGGAATGCTTCTCAATTGGCCCGTCTTTGGAGGCCCAACCGCCTTTCTTGCGCCTTGCCGCAAAAAATTTACGCGCCGGCGCGCCGACGGCGGCATTCTTTAACGGTTCATTAACCCATTGGCGTAACCATCCTTCATACGAGGCGTTCCTCCCGCGCCGAGAGACTCAAAGCCCCCGCCTCCGCCGGGGGCTTTTTTCGCGTCTTCCCGTCGAGAGCCGAACCATGCCGCGACTGATTGGCGCCATCGATCAGGGCACGACCAGCACGCGTTTCCTGATCCTTGAGGACACACGGACGCTGCGCGCCTTCGACCAGCGCGAACATCGCCAGATTTACCCGCAACCGGGCTGGGTTGAGCATGACGCCGCCGAAATCTGGACCAATACACAAGCCGTTATCCATGGCGCGCTGACAAAAGCTGGCCTGACGGCGGGAGATCTCTCCGCCATCGGCGTCACCAATCAACGCGAAACAACGGTTTTGTGGAACCGCGCAACCGGCGCGCCATTGCATCCGGCGCTGGTTTGGATGGACACGCGCACCAAACCGCTGGTCGACAGGCTCACGACGCAAGGCGTCGGCGATCTGCTCCGCGCACGCACCGGCCTGCCGCCCGCCACCTATTTCTCGGCCGCGAAACTTGCCTGGCTGCTCGAAAATGTGCCGGACGCGCGGCAGATGGCGCAATGCGGCGACGCGCTCTTTGGCACAATCGACAGCTGGCTGATCTGGAATCTCACCGGCGGCCCGAAAGGCGGACGGCACATCACCGATGTGACCAATGCCGCGCGCACGCAACTGATGAATTTGACGACGCTGCAATGGGACGACGAATTGCTGCGGCTGTTCGACATTCCGCGCGCCTGTCTGCCCGACATCCGCGCCTCCAGCGAGATTTACGGCGCCTGCGCCGCGCCGCTCGACGGCGTGCCTCTTGCTGGCGCATTGGGCGATCAGCACGCGGCTCTGCTTGGGCAAGCCTGCCTGAAGCCGGGAGACGTCAAAAACACCTACGGCACCGGCTGCTTCATGCTGATGAACACCGGCCCGACGCCGTATTTCTCCACGCAAGGCCTGATCACGACGCTGGCGTGGAAACTCGGCGATGCGCCGCCGGTCTATGCGCTGGAAGGCTCAATCGCCATCGCTGGCGCGCTGGTGCAATGGTTGCGCGATAATCTTGGCCTGATCGAGAGCAGCAGCGACATCGAAGCTCTGGCGAGCAGCGTTCCCGATAATGGCGACGTTTATTTTGTGCCGGCTTTTTCGGGACTCTATGCGCCTTACTGGCATGAGAATGCGCGCGGGATCATCGCCGGCCTGACGCGCTATTCGACAAAGGCCCATATCGCGCGCGCCGCACTGGAGGCGACCGCCTATCAGACGCGCGACGCGCTGATCGCTATGACGCAGGAATCAGGCGTCGAAATAGGTGAACTCAAAGTCGATGGCGGCATGACGGCGAATAATCTGCTGATGCAGTTTCAGGCCGATATCCTCAATCATGCGGTCGTGCGCCCGCACAATCTCGAAACGACGGCGATGGGCGCGATCTATGCCGCAGCTCTGGCGACAGGAGCGATCGCAGGTCTCGACGACATCGCCGAACGCTGGCGCATGGAGCGACGTTTCATCCCGGCGATGGACGCCGAAACCCGCACCCATCTCCTCGCCAAATGGTCCAAAGCCATAACGCGTTCTTTCGACTGGACGGACTGACGCAAGCCATCAGTCGAAATCGACGACAAGACCCAGCCGATCAAGCTGCGCTTCGATCTCATCGAGGATCTTCTGCAACGCTTCAATGTCGATCGCCGTGTCGTCGTCAGGCGCGTCCCAGTTTTCAATATAATCGAGGCGCACCAGAAAATCGGCGTCTTCAGGCGAGTCTGCGTCCGGCGGCGCGATCGGAATGGTGAGCGTTCGCCCGCTTTGACGCACACGAATGGCGCCTTCCGTCATTTCTACTTCTATGGCGCCGCTGCGACGTCCCATGTTCAGACTCCAATCAATCCGGCGGCTGACGCCGCTTTGCGCATCAGCGTCGGCAAGCCTTCATCGGCCAGTATGTCGCCAGCGATCCAACGGCCCGGCGTCGATGCGCGCAAAAATGCGTGACGCGCGCCGATACTGG
>JALRFG010000289.1 GCA_023253795.1 Methylocystis sp. | reverse complement strand
ACCAACGAGTCCTTACGGAGCGGGTTTACAAAACCCGTGCAATCGACCGCTATGCGAAGGAGGCAACATTACTTATTCATCATCGTCACTATCTTCTTTAGAGTCGTAGAACTCAAGTTCATACGTCTCATCAAGAATCTTGTCTTTGTTGTAGTCATAATCCATAAGTTGGTCCCACAGATTATCATAATACTCAGAATCAACCGCTTTCATTTCTTGAGCATTATCTTTTACATACTTTTCAATTTCCTCTTTTGACATCCCCTTCAGTTCAGGATGGGTATCCTCGTTAACTGTAATGGGTCCTCGCCAACAAACGTAGTAATGACCATCGGCCATATACACATCAACTGAAACTTTTTCTTCTTTAACCGCACTCATTTTTTTGACTTGTTTTGACATGATTTATAAGGTTTAAAATGTTTGTTGCGGGAGAGGGAATCGAACCCCCGACCTTCAGGTTATGAGCCTGACGAGCTACCTCTGCTACCATCCCGCGATTTTGTTCCACAAAGATAATATCTTTTATCTTATTTATCAAATGAATGAAAAATATTTTTTTATTTTTAGATTGAATATACT
>JALRFG010000288.1 GCA_023253795.1 Methylocystis sp. | reverse complement strand
AAGCATGTGCCGCTTCCAACTGTATTAAAAGAATATAATGGAATAATGCTATGTCCTACTACATTTGCAAATATATTAGAATATAAAAGAATATGGAAGTCGATAGGCAACAGGCCTGCTGGTAATATTAGAAAACATTTTTCTGACTATGTTCAGCAGATTGTAGAAGAAACTATTGACAAAAATGAGGATGGCACATTACAATAGGGTAAGGTGGCGTTAGCTCAGTTGGTTAGAGCCCCAAACTCATAATTTGGCCGTCGTAGGTTCGAGTCCTACACGCCACACAAAATGGAGTATAATTAATATATGGATGAAGAGGGATCAGAGGATATGGAACTAAGTTATTACCTTGAAATAGGAGCGATTAGTTTAGAAGGAATGGATGAGAATGGAGAAATGATATTCTCTATTAGTGAATCTGCAAAAGAAATTGCTCCAGAACTTTGGGAAGCACATACTAAATATGTAGATGATTCTTTAATGAAGTTATATGAACAGGGCTTGCTAGAAGTCGAATATGATGAAAACCTTGAAGCTATACTTCATTTAAGTCAAGAAGGATATAAGATTGCAAAAGAG
>JALRFG010000287.1:341-587 GCA_023253795.1 Methylocystis sp. | reverse complement strand
TGACCTTCTGGCCCATCGACCAGTTGGGGTGCTTGAGCGCATGGGCGAGCGTGGCGCCTTCAAGCTGCTCCATCGTCCAGGTGCGGAACGGACCGCCGGATGCTGTCAGCGTCAGCCGGTCCACATGGTCGGTGTTGTGCTCCTCGAAGCACTGGAACAGGGCGCTGTGCTCGCTGTCGACCGGGATGATTGTGGCATTGCACTTTTGCGCAGTCGAGGTGAACACCTCGGCGCCGGATACCAGGC
>JALRFG010000287.1:0-331 GCA_023253795.1 Methylocystis sp. | reverse complement strand
CTCGGAGTCGACCGCGACGAGCTGGCCGTCGGCAGCCGCGTCGGTGACGAGGCGTCCGCCGATGACCAGGGACTCCTTGTTGGCCAGCGCGATCGTGGTGCCCTGCTCCACCGCTGCCAGCGTCGGCCGCAGGCCGTCCGCGCCTACGATGGCGCCCATGACCATGTCGACCGGGCGCTTTGCGGCCTCGATCACCGCCTGCTGGCCGGCTGCAACCTCGATACCGGTGCCGGCAAGCGCATCCTTGAGATCTCCCAGAAGGCTGTCATCGGCAGTCACTGCCAGGGCAACACCGAGTTCCTTTGCGTCCGCTGCCAACTGGGCGATATTG
>JALRFG010000286.1 GCA_023253795.1 Methylocystis sp. | reverse complement strand
ATGTTTGCAGAAGAGGGAAAGCCACTCGAAGCCATCGACGAAGATGAATTCTTCTCCGTGACCGGCGCGCTGATCGGGCCGAGGCTTTCCGCCATTGCTCGCTTTATCGAGCGGCGGGACGAGGCGGCGCTCTCCCGCGAACTGGCTGATATCAAGGCGATGTATTGAGCCGGGCGCGCGGAGCGTCTACATCACGGCCATGACCTCTATCCCCCATCGATTTTCCGTGGCGCCCATGATGGATTGGACGGACCGGCATTGCCGGATGTTCCACCGTCAACTGACGCGGCATGCGCTGCTCTACACCGAAATGGTCACCGCGCTGGCGATCCGCCATGGCGACCGGGAGCGGCTCCTGCGAGCCAAGACTTCTGGCGGACGCCGCTAAATGGGGCGAGGGCTACGGCTACTCTGAGATCAATCTCAATGTCGGCTGCCCGTCCGACCGGGTGCAGACTGGCCGCTTCGGCGCCTGCCTGATGGCGGAGCCTGAGCGGGTGGCGCGCTGCGTCGAGGCGATGGCGACCGCCTCAGCTCTTCCGGTGACCGTGAAGCACCGGATCGGCATCGATGATCTCGACTCCTTTGAACTTCTG
>JALRFG010000285.1 GCA_023253795.1 Methylocystis sp. | reverse complement strand
CTGGTGGTGGTTGTCCTTATTCTGGCGCTGGTCGCGATGGCAGTTCTACGCCATTTGGCGCAAGTGGCGGTGGCGGCGGCGGCGGGCGGCTTACCTCTACCCCATACAGTGGCGGGAATGGCGGAAGCACGCGCTATATTGCTGGCGGCGTTGCTGGTACAGTGGGCGGGACGCTTAACGGAACAAATGGAAATAACGGCATAGGTATTCAGCCCGGATCAGGCGGCGGTGGGGGCGCTTCTGAGTTTTCCTTGGCAAACGCGGGGAACGGGGGCAACGGGGGAACCCCCGGTGGCGGCGGAGGTGGCGGCGGCGCTGGTGTGTCAGGCACTACTGCATTTGGTACTGGCGGAAATGGCGCGCGCGGCGAAATCTGGGTTATTTCATATGCTTTCGATCCGGGGTCCTGATGCCTATTGACGTTCAAGTATTTACATCCGGTTCTGGCAACTGGACGAAGCCAACCTCGTTTACACCAACAATTGTTGAGGTAATCTGCATTGGTGGTGGCGGCGGCGGTGGGGGTGGTGACACTGCCGCATCTGCGACAGCCGTGTCTGGCGGCGGTGGAGGTGGCGGTGCATCGCGCTCTTACCG
>JALRFG010000284.1 GCA_023253795.1 Methylocystis sp. | reverse complement strand
CGCATGGCAACCTCGCAAAGAGATTGAATCAAATCAAAAGCGATTTGCCAAGATCAGATGATTAAATCAGACCTTCCTTATATTAATTGGGGTTATTCTTATATTATGGGTCAGTTTGTTGCACTCAAAATAATTAATACACTAACAAATGAAATAGATTTTGTAACGTCTTGTATAGAGAGAATTTATTTAATGAATTCTGGGCTCAGGTCTCATTGATTGAGATGCAGGGCGCAGTTGTCAGCTATGCAAACTACCGAGACAGATGTTTGAGAAAAAGGATCATATCTTTTAAATAATCGTCTCCAATCCATTTGTGTTACGTTTTATAGATTGCCTTGTCAAAGGCAAAGAGAACCTGTCGGTTGCGTATTAGCGGAATTTATGGGGTTGCCACGCATGCCTCGTAAGCCTCATGAAAATCATTACTTTCGTGGTTCTTATCTGAGATGAAGTTATTTGCTCGCGGCATAGTCGGAACCATTCAGCGTGTGGGGCGGTGCGAAAGCCGCCGCCGCTTCGTCTATCGCCGCAAAAGCCAGGTCGAGATCGCCGGCGCTGACGCAATAGGGCGGCAGCACATAGATCGTCGCGCCGAGCGG
>JALRFG010000283.1 GCA_023253795.1 Methylocystis sp. | reverse complement strand
GTTACAGGAGAAGTAACTTTACCAGCAGGAACAGAAATGATCATGCCGGGAGATGACGCTAAAATGACAGTAACTTTGATCAGTCCAATTGCGATGGATGAAAATTTGAAATTTGCAATTCGAGAAGGTGGAAGAACTGTAGGAGCGGGAGTAGTAACTAAAGTAATAGAGTAAAACTCTACAAAGGAGTGTAGCTCAACTGGTAGAGCGCCGGTCTCCAAAACCGGAGGCTGTGGGTTCAAGTCCCTCCACTCCTGCCAGTTTTAGCTAATTAATATTATGCAGAATCCTATTCATTTTTTTAGAAGTGTTAAGCAAGAGATTTTTAAAATCACTTGGCCTACTAGAAAAGAAACTTTAATGGGCTCTGTAACTGTTATTGCAATGGCAGTAATCGCTTCTTTGTTTTTTTTACTACTAGATCAAATTTTTAAATTTGGTCTTAACTTTTTGATTGGAGCATAATTTTAATGATGCAATGGTATATTGTTCAATCTTACTCTGGATTTGAAAAAAAGGTATCTGAACAGATAGAAGAAGAGCTAAAAACTGCAAATTTAAGTGATCATTTTGATCAAGTATTAGTACCAACGCAGGATGTTACTGAG
>JALRFG010000282.1 GCA_023253795.1 Methylocystis sp. | reverse complement strand
AGAGTTGCGTTTCCAGAGATCGGAGAAAGTCCCCACACCCTCAACTCCAGTTTCGTCTCGAAGTCCCCGATCACCCCAAAAAAAGGAGCCGAGCCTCGCACCGTTCCAACGGAAGTCTTGGATGCCAGTGACCACGCGGTAGTTCGTGCCTTCCACCGGAGTCGTCTGCACGCCGAGTGGCGCTTCGACATTGTTGGAGATTCGCACCTCGTAGCCACGATCCATGGCGCGAAGCATGTTGCGAACTTGAGTCTCGGGCTGGCTGGTCGTGTTGTTGGTGTGCTCGTAGAAGAATCGTGGCGCGGGGGTTCCACCTTCTTCGGCGTAGAAGGTCGCTTTAAGTGGGAGCTTGCGCTGATCCACACGATCCTTTGGCGCAGTAAAATTGAAAACTGGAACTTCCGCATGAACCGTGTCGCCGACTTTCTCGGAGATCACTTCCTCGGTCGGAGCGAAACCGGCGCGTGTCAGCGTTTCCCTAGTTGGCTGCGGCCCTAGGGCGGCCTGGGCAACTGTCTCCAGGGTGGGTTTAGCGATCTGCTCGGGGGCCAGCGCGACACGATCCTGCATCGCTTGGGAAACGACGCGGGGTTTCTTAGTCTTCTTGTCG
>JALRFG010000281.1 GCA_023253795.1 Methylocystis sp. | reverse complement strand
CCAATCCGGCGGATCCGACGGGTAGGCAAGCCACAGGCACAGGGGATTAGGGTGAGCTAGGCCTTTTCCCATTGACTTTCAGCCGGGGCTGAGTAGTTTCCGCGCCATGACGGCCGGCGGCGACGCCGGCCCCCTTCTTTTTGACCCCTAAGGGACGCGGCCCGGCCGCCATCCCGGCGAGAGGACCACCGCCATGGCGAAGGCCACAACCATCAAGATCAAGCTCGTGTCCTCAGCCGACACCGGTTTCTTCTATGTGACGAAGAAGAATTCGCGCACCATGACCGACAAGCTGGTCAAGAAGAAGTATGACCCGGTCGCTAAGAAGCACGTCGAATTCCGCGAGTCCAAGATTAAGTGAGCGCCTGGATCAAGTAAGATCCTGAGATCGCAGCGCTTTTACAAAACCGCCCTGTGGGGCGGTTTTTTGTTGCCCGGATCCCCAATAAAAAGACCGTCCGCACCGCAGGCGGACGAGGTCCTGCCCGGGCGCGACCGGTCCAACCCCACGGACCCAGGAGATGCGGCGGACCTGAGCAACTCCGTGAGGGATCGACAACACGCCAGAACCATAAAGCATGGGCTGCGACCGTGGGAACCCGTTTCTCGCCCCTGAAT
>JALRFG010000280.1 GCA_023253795.1 Methylocystis sp. | reverse complement strand
CCATTCAACAAATCAATTATTTATGAAAAGACTGGCCGCCGCTCCAGATGGCGTCTTCCAGCCGGCCTGATTTGCGGGCGCCTAGTCCTCCGCTTTCCTTGAGGGTCTCGCAATAAAAAAACCGCCAGCCTTTCGGCCAGCGGCAAGTATCACAAGTTGGACACCTGGGAAGAATAAAGAAGCGGGCTCGTCAGCCGAGAACCGCCGCATGGGCCAGCGCGACGCCGACGCCAAAGAAGATGGCGCTGCCGATGATCGTGCCGAAGATTTTGCTGCCGATGGTGGTCATGTCCGTCTCCCCCTCAATTTGATGATTGAAGAATAGGCGAAGCTTTTTCGGATTTATGTGCGCCGTCGCACATGAAAAAACCCGGCCATTTCTGACCGGGTCATTGTCCATGCTTGTGTGTTTGTTTTTAGTATTTCGCGATGATCGGCGCCGGCGCAAAATTGATGTGATAGTTCACGCCGGCGCGAACGATATTGCCGTTTACGCGGCTGGAATAGTTGGTGACCGACTCTAGCCCGTTTCGTCCCGCTGCGGCTTGAATGCCATAAAACGGATTGACCACAGAACCGCTCGCCGTACCGAGATCATAGTACAAATATTCCACTTTGGCGCTCATATTCGGCATGAACAT
>JALRFG010000027.1:12336-16554 GCA_023253795.1 Methylocystis sp. | reverse complement strand
ACCACCGCCACGTCGTACTGCTCGAGATAGCGAATGCCGCCGTGGATGTACTTGGTGGTGGCCGAACTGGTGCCCGATCCGAAATCGTCGCGTTCGAGCAGAGCCGTGCGCAGTCCCCGTGACGCCGCCTCACGCGCGACATCGGAGCCACGTTGGCCCATCGCGATGCCGATATGCGCCGCTGCGAGCGCCGGCCCGTCATTGACGCCATCGCCGGTCATCGCGACGATGTGTCCATCGTTTTTGAAAGCTTCGACCAGCGCCAGCTTGCTGGTTGGCGTGACGCGGGCGAAGACGCGGATGTCTCTGATCCGCTCCGGCAAGGCGTCTGTGAGTGTGGCGACAATTTCCGCGCCGCTCATCACGCCGGCCGAGACATCAATGCCGGCGTCTTCGGCGATCGCGCGCGCAGTGGCTGGATAATCGCCGGTGATCATCGCGACAGCCACTCCGGCGCGGCGCGCGGCGGCGACGGCTTGCGGCACATCGGGTCGGATCGGATCTTCGAAAGCGAGAAGGCCCAGCAGATGAAAGGGCGCATCCTTCAGCGATCCGCTGTCGACGATAGCCGTTTCGGCGACCGCGAGAATGCGGAGACCCTTTTGCGCCATCTCATCGACAATGCGCTGATAATGCGCATGCGCATCCGGTTCGATATTCGCCAGACGAAAGATCGTCTCCGGGGCGCCTTTCGCTGCCTGTAGAACGCCTTGTTCCACGCGCCATAACTGGATGAAGGCGAGACGCGTGGGCGTAATCGGAAAACTTTCAACGATAGCGCCAGTCGCCGAAACGCCAAGCGTCGTCGCCAGCGCATGAACGGCGCCGTCCATTGGATCGACCGGATGCGGCGATGATGCGCGCAGCGCGGCAACAATAAGACGATGCTGAGCGGCTGTCGGGGCTGTTGGGATCGGTTCGATCTCCGCGCCGGTGGAGAGCGCCGCGATCTGCATTTTATTTAGCGTGAGCGTGCCGGTTTTATCGACGCAGAGGATCGAGGTTGATCCAAGCGTTTCCGTGACCGAGCTGCGGCGCACCAGCACATTGCGACGCGCCAGCCGAAAGGCGCCGAGCGCCAGAAAAATCGCCAGCACCATCGGAAATTCTTCTGGCAACAGACCGATGGCGAGGGTGATGCCGGCGAAGGCGCCTTCGAACCAGTCGCCATGCACCATCCCATAGGCGACGAAAACCACGACGCAAAACAACAGCGCGAAAACGCCGAGCCGCGCCACCAGCGCGCCAGTGCGGCGTTGTAGCGGACTGGGCTCGGGATCAATGGCGGCCAGCGCTGCCCCAAGCGCGCCGACGGCGGTGCGCGCGCCGGTGCACGCCACCTCGCCGACGCCGGCGCCGCGCACGATCATCGTGCCGGCGAAGAGAAAGGGCGTGATGTCGCCGCCGGGGGGCGGAAAGGCGAGCGTTTCACCCGGCGCAGCGAGGGTTTTGGTGACAGGCGCGGATTCGCCGGTCAGGATCGACTCATCGATCACCAGCGCATCGCCGGAGATCAGCGTGGCGTCGGCGGGGAGGCGTTCGCCTTCGCCGATCAGGATCAGATCGCCGGGCACAAGCTCGCGCGCCGGCAATCGCCGTCGCACGCCATCGCGCAGACAGGTCGCCATGGGTTCGGCGAGGCGGTTGAGCGCCTCCAGCGCGCGAGCGCTGCGCACTTCCTGAAACACCACCAGCGAAATCGACATGCCGGCGCCGACGACCATGAACAGACCTTCGCCGAGATCGCCCAGCGCCAGATAGAGAACGGCCGCCGCCATCAGCAGAAAGAACATCGGCTCCTTCAGCGTGCGCAGGATAATGCCCCCGATGCTGGCCGACGGCGGCTGCGGCGGGACATTGGGGCCATATTCGGCAAGACGGCGCGTAGCTTCAGCTGTGGTGAGGCCGAGCAGGCCATTTCCGGCAAGGGGCATGCGATCCATGGCTCTTGTGTCGAAAGCAGATAACTGAAGAGTCGGAGCTTAATCCGCTTTTGTGACGATGGCTTGTTACGCTCGTCGTCACGCGCTAGATTCCTCGCAATGGCGAGGGGCGCCGCCTGTGCGGCTGAGAAGCACCCGTCGAACCTGATCCGGGTCATGCCGGCGGAGGGAATGCCAGTTTTCCGGGCCGTTTCGCCCGTGAGCCGGATTCCTTAATCTTCGTCGCAACCCGCCCATCCGCCTCCCTTGACGAGGCGCGATTGAAGGAGCGTAAGCATGAACGTCCACGACAAACGCACGCCCGCCAGCGTCACCTGCGGCCCGGTCGGACGCTCAAGCAAACGCTATTCCGCGCCTGAAGGGCGGCCCGACATTCGCGTGCCCTATCGCGAGATCGCGCTCGATCCTTCCGCCAACGAACCGCCGTTGCGGATTTACGATCAGTCGGGTCCCTACACCTGCGAGGCTTTCACGCCCGATCTCTCCGGCGGCCTGCCGTCGGCGCGGCCGTGGCTGGCGACGCGCGCCGGGCTGGAGACCTATCAGGGACGGGCGGTGAAGCCCGAGGACAATGGCTTCGCCGAGGGCGAGCGCCTCGTGCCGCCCTGTCCGGCGCAGCGTCAGATCTACCGCGCCGCCGGCGCCGCGCCAGTCACGCAACTGGAGTTCGCCCGCGCCGGGATCATCACCGAAGAGATGATCTATGTCGCGCATCGCGAAAATCTGTGTCGTGAACGCGCCTTTGACGCTGCGAAAGCGCGTCTGGCTGACGGCGAGAGCTTCGGCGCCGACATGCCCGAATTTGTGACGCCGGAATTCGTCCGCTCTGAAATCGCGCGCGGACGCGCGATCATTCCCGCCAACATCAATCACCCGGAACTGGAGCCGGTGATCATCGGCCGCAATTTTCTGGTCAAGGTGAACGCCAATATCGGCAATTCCGCCATCACCTCTTCGGTGGCGGAAGAGGTCGAGAAAATGGTGTGGTCGATCCGCTGGGGCGCCGACACGGTGATGGATCTTTCGACCGGCCGCAACATTCACAATATTCGCGACTGGATCATTCGCAACGCGCCGGTTCCGATCGGCACCGTGCCGATTTATCAGGCGCTGGAGAAAGTCGGCGGCGATGCGTTGAAGCTCGATTGGGAGGTGTTCAAGGACACGCTGATCGAACAGGCGGAGCAGGGGGTCGATTATTTCACCATCCACGCCGGCGTGCGGCTCGCCTATGTGCCGCTAACCGCCAATCGCGTCACCGGCATTGTCTCGCGCGGCGGCTCGATCATGGCGCGCTGGTGTCTCTCCAAGCATCGGGAGAGTTTCCTCTACGAGCATTTTGAGGACATTTGCGACATCATGCGGCGCTATGACGTGTCGTTCTCGCTCGGCGATGGCCTGCGTCCGGGCTGCAACGCCGACGCCAATGACGCGGCGCAATTCGCAGAACTCGAAACGCTGGGCGAATTGACCAAAATCGCCTGGGACAAGGGCTGTCAGGTGATGATCGAAGGCCCCGGCCATGTGCCGATGCATAAGATCAAAGCCAATATGGACAAGCAGCTCAAAGCCTGCGGCGAGGCGCCTTTCTACACGCTGGGTCCGCTCGTCACCGATATTGCGCCGGGCTACGATCACATCACCTCCGGCATTGGTGCGGCGATGATCGGCTGGTTTGGTACGGCGATGCTTTGCTATGTGACGCCGAAAGAGCATCTCGGCCTGCCGGATCGCGACGATGTGAAAACCGGCGTCATCACCTATCGCATTGCGGCGCACGCCGCCGATCTCGCCAAGGGGCATCCTGCGGCGCGCGAGCGCGACGATGCGATGAGCCGCGCGCGCTTTGATTTCCGCTGGAACGACCAGTTCGAAATCGGACTCGATCCCGATACGGCGCGCAAATATCACGACGAAACCATGCCGCGGGAAGCGCATAAGGTCGCGCATTTCTGTTCGATGTGCGGACCGAAATTCTGCTCCATGCAGATCACCCGCGATCTGCGCGAGGAGGCCGCCGCCATCGCCGAACGCGACAAGGGCATGGCGCAAAAGAGCGTTGAGTTTCTCGAAAAGGGCGCCGAGATTTACGTGCGCGAGTAGAAGAACAAAATCCGCAACGGGCGACAGAACGCCGACGCTGCGCGAATTCAACGCTGATTGGCGAAAATCCGGGTGTCTCCGGTCTTCGCCACTGCACAAATTTCTGACGCGCAGTCGGCTGACTCGGCGCGCATCTGCAGAGATGCAGATGCGTATCGCAAGCCGGCGCGGC